>DBCA01000082.1 GCA_002292805.1 Caryophanales bacterium UBA970 | reverse complement strand
TGTTCTTAAAATTTTATTTTCAATCTTATTTACTCATGGAACGTTCATTAAGAATACGTTCCCAAAATAAACTCACCATTCGTGAAATGTTATTGCTAGGTTTCTTAGAAAGAATGAAAAAAAATAATGATCATACGGTCATGAATATTGCCAAGTATCTTCAAGTCTCGGCACCTGTCATTTCTAGCTCAGTCAAATCATTAATTCGTAAAGGATACCTTAAAAAAGTACTTAACCCTGAAGATAACCGAATTTTTTTCTTAGAACTAACTGAAAAAGGAATCGCCTCAAACCAACGATCTTTTCAGTTTACCGAACGAATCTTAAGCAAAAGCGTAGGAAAACTAAATGTCTTTGATGTCAAAGCCTTAATGAAAGCTTTTCAACTTGTGGAAACCGCCATTGACGAAGAAAATGAGTCGCTTGATGGTGAAGAATCTAAACATCCTCTTGATTCCAAATAGTGGCGTTGTTACTTTTGCTTTGATCTTTTTATTAGGTTGATAGCGTCTTCAAAAAAGGTCACACCTTTTGAAACCATGTTAATAACTTATCCCATATTAATTGATGAAAAAGACCGATATTAACTAAGGCCTTTTTTCTTTTCCGGTTTTTACCGATTTGGAGTAAAATTAGTTCAGTCCTAAGGAGAATCACTCATGGTCATTAAACCAAGCATTCGCGGCAATATTTTTACAAATAGCCATCCCATCGGCTGTCAACATTATGTGGAAGGATTAATTGCAGAAGCAAAAACCTTACCTTCTTTTCAAGGGCCAAAAAAAGTTCTTATCATTGGTGGTTCTTCTGGTTACGGGTTATCCACTCGTGTGACTTTAGCGGTGAACGCTAACGCGGAAACCATCAACGTTTCGTTTGAATCTAGACCCAAAGCTGAACGAACTGGTTCGGCGGGTTGGTGGAACAATATTTATTTTCAAAAAGCTCTCGCCAAGAACAAAAAAATTCATAAGGACTTTGTCGGCGATGCCTTTTCCAAAGAGATGAAACAACAAGTCAAAGATTACATCAAATCAACCTTTGGCAAATTAGATTTAATCGTCTATTCCCTTGCCGCAGGCGCACGGCAAAATCCTGCCACAGGTGAACTCGTACGTTCAAGTTTAAAAACCATTGGTGAACCGGCAACTGGAAAAACCATTGATATCGGCGACATGCAAATTAAAGATATCACTGTGACGCCAGCAACCGAACAAGAAATCAAAGACACCGTCTTTGTCATGGGTGGCAGTGATTGGCTCGATTGGGTTCAACAATTGGTGAAAGAAAACTTATTGAATGAAGGCGCAAAAGCCATCTCTTATACTTATATTGGTAGCAAAAACAATGCGAAGATTTACCGCGATGGCACGATTGGTAGAGCCAAAGATGATTTAGAGGCAGCCGGTGTTCAAATTGATCAGCTATTAAAAACCAAACTCAAAGGCGAAGGACTTATTTCTGTGTCCAAGGCTGTCGTCACCAAAGCCAGTGTCTTTATTCCCAAGATCGCTTTTTATGTATCCACCATGTTTGAAGTCATGAAAAAACATAAAGTTCATGAATCCACCTTGCAACACAAACATCGTTTGTTTAAAGATATGGTGTATGGTCAACAACGATTGTTGGACGAAAAGAAACGAATTCGTATCGACCATTATGAAATGCAACCAAACATTCAAGCTGAAATTGATGCGATGGCAAAACAATATGAAAACGACAAAATCTTTCAACTGGCAGGAACCAAACAATTCATCGATGAGTTTCACCATATTCATGGATTTAGAATTCCAACCGTCAACTATGAAGCTGATGTGAACATGGATGCTTTAAGTTTAGAGGAACCAAAGTAATGTTATTTCCTTGGATTCGTTACACCAACCTATTTGTTGTCAGCATGATTTTGATTGCCCATTTTTTTAGTCCACAAGGGTATGTCTTTTATCTACATACAATGAGTGAACTTGCCGGTCAAGGCGTAGACAATGCTTGGATACTCACCAGTGGATTTATGCTTGGTGGGGCTTCTTACATGGCTTTTTCTTATTATTATTTGAAAACCGCATCGTTACCCAAATGGTTGTTTTTTCTAACATTCTCTAATGGGTTGATGACATTGTTACTGGGTGTCTTTCCTACCAGTTATGATGGGCTTACGGGATTTACTGCCAACGAAACCATTGTCATCATTCATCGCTACATTGCCTATGCAAGTAACTTATTAACGATTGCTAGCATCACGGTTCATGCCGCTTTATCCAAGAATCCCAATCTTAAACTACGTCACCTCTTCTTCTTGGTGTTTGCCTTTGTTTTTTCGGGATTTTTTATTTTGTATAACCAAGACATTCGCGGTATATTTCAACGGATGATTTTATTAACCACCACCATTTGGACATTCACAAGTTATGGAGTTTTGGAATTAAAACAAGCGAGAACGAAACAGCAACATTTCTCCAGCGTGAAGCGTTAACTCTGCAGGGTCTTGACTGATCCACCCATTGGATAAGGTGTAAATTGAACCAACATCGATGGTGGTTTTGTTGAGGGGGTAAGTTGCCCCTTTTAATGACACAACTGCTTTCGAGAAGGTAAACATAGAGAAAACTTGAAATGGTTTTTCTATTTGAATCAAATGAATTCCTTTGCTTAAATATTGAATGCTTTGATCAGGTGTTTGTAATGTAAGGCCTGGATGTTTGTATTTAAATATCGCTTGAATCAACGCTTGTTGGTGATCCAAACGCCCACCGCTAAAGCCAAGGACAATCAAGGTTTCATAACCTTGTTGAATCGCCCAATCGATTGCGAGTTCTGCATCTGATTTATCTTTACTCGTTGGAAATGTTTTTAGTGGAATTCCACTCTTTTTAAGCAAGGCGTAATCAGCTGAAGATAGCGAATCAAAATCGCCAATCGCCATGGTTAAAGAAAGTTTGTTTTTTAAGGCAATCGCACAACCACGATCAACGCCAATCACATCGCCTTGAATCAATGGCAAATCTGCTTCTATTGTTTTTGAAAGCAGGATTGAGACCATGTTATTTTTCATCAGCAAATTGATTCTTCCACGTTTGGATATTTTCAATGGGTAACTGAATGTCTGTTTTAAACGTATCATCAATCATGCCTTCTAATAAATGGATATCCTGACGATCTAACACGGTAAGATTAAAATCTTTCTTCTTTTCAAGCGCACGATGATCGACTGCTAAAATAATCGTTCTGCGTTTTTTTTGTAAGGCTCTAATCCCTGCATGAAGTCTAGTGCCAACATAATCGATATCTTGGGTTTCTAACAAGGTGTCATAATCTTCTAAATTAGGATTGACCAATTCAAGGTTGGTTGGCAAGTGAAGTAAATGCGCATAATTAAAGTCATTCACCCCTTGCAACCAAAGAAATACTTTTCGGTATTTTTTACTTAAAATATTTAACATTTGTTGGTCGGCAACGGGATTTTTATCATAATCTGTTAAGGTGGTGATCACATCTTTTGCTTTTGACTTTGGAATATCTTTGCAGTGGTCTTTGGTTAAGTTCCACATGGTTGGACAAGCGGTGTTGATGATGTTTTTAAAACCCATTGCTTGGAACTGGGAAAGGGTGAAATTGTCACGAACGGAATGTAACATCTTTTTATCAAGCAGCCTTGAGTAAAGAAGTTTAGAGTATTGGTTTGGTAAATCACCTTTTTTCCACCAACCAACGCCAATTAAAATTAATGGAGAAACAATGCTCGCTGATCGTAAATTGATGTCCCACAATTTTACTAATCGATTCATTTTTCCACGGATGAGATTGGAACCACAGACAAAGCGATAATCAAAATCATAACTATAAAAAATATTTTTTAGATACATGGTTACCGGTAAGTGAGTAGATGCTTCGATGACAAAACTGAAATCAATCAGTGGTTTTAAATGTTCACGAACCGATTGGGAAATAATCTTATCTCCAATGTTAAAAGTAGCAATGGAAGGGTCAAGCAATAAGATTCTTTTTAGTTCTTTCATTCTGCTTTTATCTTACTATGGACCAGTAAATAATGATAGAATAAACCTATGAAATCCACGATTATCAAACAACCCTTGCTTGAAGAAAACTTCATTAAAAAGGCGATTGAAAACCACGAACTTATCGTTTTCCCAACGGAAACAGTCTATGGATTAGGTGCGTCTATTGATGACCCCATCGCCATTCAAAAAATCTTTACCACCAAAGGTAGACCACAAGATAACCCACTGATTGTTCACATCGCTGATTTAAGTCAATTAGATGCCCTTGTCACCGATGTCAACGCCAATGCTAAAAAACTGATTGGTGCGTTTTGGCCTGGCCCTTTGACGTTGGTGCTTCCCAAATCACCCTCAGTTTCAAATATCATCACCGCTAATCTAGCGACTGTTGCCATTCGAATGCCTAAGGATGCGCTTGCTAGAGACGTCATTAAAGCGGCTGGCGTTCCTTTGTGCGCTCCAAGCGCTAACTTATCTGGTAAACCTTCCGGCACCACCTTTGAAGCTGTTTACCGTGACTTTTTTGGAAAAGTTGGCATTTTTGTCGATGGCGGTATTCCTGAATACGGTATTGAATCTACCGTGATCGACATGACGGCTAAAATTCCTACCATCCTCCGCCCTGGTGCGGTGAGTGTTGAAGCGATTGAAAATGTCTTAGGCATGGTGGTGGTCTCCACAAGTAAAGTGGATAAAGCGCCAAAATCTCCCGGGATGAAATACCAGCATTACAAACCTTTTGGTGATGTGATTATCTTGGATGGGGACGCCGATGCAATCATGAAGTATTTAAAGAAATTACACGACCCAGAAGCTGTATTTATGGGTAGTAATGAAATTTGTGGACACTTACAGGCCTTGTCGATGAACACATTCTCGCTTGGTCCTCAATTAACCTTGGAAATTATTGCCCGATCACTTTATCGCACTTTACGGACCTTGGATGATTTAAAAATTAAAACCATTTATACTCATACCTTTTCTAGTCGTGGGATTGGTGCGGCATTGATGAATCGCTTAGAAAAAGCCTCTTCGCAAACCATTAAACTATAACGCCATCATGAAGCAGGGGATTCTATGCATCTTTTCCGGTCCACCCTTATCAGGTAAATCCACCCTCATTGGTGGCTTGAAAAAAAATTTAGCTGATTTGGTGATGGTCTCTACGGATGAGATTCGTTTTGAATTAAACAAAGATTATATCTTCCGTCCGGAGATGGAAAAACAAGTCTGGGAAACAGCTTATCAACGTGCAAGAAAAGCAATCAAAGAAGGTCATGTGGTGACGTTTGACGCCACCCTCATCAACCCAGAACTTCGTGGAAGATTGCTTTTACAGTTTCCCAACACAGCGATTATTTACTTTGCCTTTGTTAAACCAAATTTCTCGATCATTGAACAAAGAAATGAAAAAAGAAAGTGGAAAAAAATTGACACTGGTGTATTAAAAAACATGTATGACCAATATCAATTTCCAACCGAATCAGAAAAAACTTATTATTATAAGGTCCTCGAAGTTACAAATGAAACCTTTACCGATACAATAGACATAGGAACAGCACTGATTAAAAACCTCCATGGATCATAATTTTCACCCATTAGAATCTGAAGAAGCCATGATGCTTATGCATCGATTTTTAGCTGATGTTATCTTTGAATATCGGTACAATGAAATCAAAGATTGGCTACAAAGCTTAACCTTAGATTCCATTGAGGCGATTGTGAATAAACAAGGCAATGAAGATTTACAAAAGAATACGTTTGTGATTCCTTTTACCTATTTGCATTATGCAGTTGTCCCACCTGTTTCCATCGTGAATGCGATGAAAGGTTGGTTGGAAAAACATCCGCTGATCTCGGCTGATAATCAAGTCTTGCAAAAAACAAAATTAAACTTTGATCGAATATTTAAAGGTAAAAACGAGTTTATTCATGACGCTAATAACGGCGGTCATAAATCTTATTGATCAGTTCCGTGATGAGTTGATTCTTTAGTTGAATTTTTGATAGGGTCACCTTCACTTGTTGATAAAGTTTTTCAATCATGTCTTTTGCCGGTTGTAACCCTAACTGACTCACAAAAGTCGCTTTTTCTAATAAAAGATCAGATTTGGATTTTTTGAGTTGTTCGACTGACACGGTAACTTCTAAGACATCGTCTTGGATTTGAAACATCAACCCAAGGTCTAAACCAACCTTGCCCCAGTGGTTGGCGTCAGCAGGTGAGGCCATGATGGCACCCATCCGAAACGAAGCTTCAATCAATTTGCCAGTTTTGAATTCACTAATACGCTTTAAATGGTTGACGTCAACTTGTTTTCCTTCAGCCTCGATATCCAAATGCTGGCCATACACCATGCCTTGTAAGCCTGCATTCACAGAGAGTAACTCAATTAAACTTACCTTTTGTATTGCAGTTAAGGTTTTGTTTTTGCTCACGCGTTCAAAAGCGTTGGTTAATAATCCGTCTCCAAGTAAGATGGCGGTTGCCTCATCAAATTGACGGTGAATAGTAGGTACTCCATGACGAAGCGAGTCATTATCCATCGCTGGTAAATCATCATGAATCAGTGAATAAAGATGAATCATTTCAATCGCCGTGGCGACATCAATGTATGGGGTGGCATCGATGCCATAACTTTCAATCAAGGTTAAGACCACCAACGGTCTAAATCTTTTTCCGCCTGCTTTGATCGCGTAAATAGCAGCATCTTTTAAGATGGATGCTGGCATGGTCTCGACGAATTGAAGCAACGACGCTTCGATCTTTTCTTTGAGGTTCATGGGGTGTAGGTGAACTCAGCGGTTGGTAATGCTTGGATGGTTGATTTGCCCAAGAGCAACATGATGAATTTAAGTTCTTCGATAAACGAAGATATTTTTGCAATCGCTTCTTCATCCGTATGGTTACTGATTAAATGCAGAAAGTATCCAGATAACCCCACCATCTTCGCACCTAACACCAAACTCTTGATGACATCCATGGGTTGGCGAACGCCGCCACTGGCAATGACTTGGAGGTTGGTAAATGGTTTAGCAGCGATTAAAGATTCTACTGTGGATTGACCCCAATCATCAAACGTAGGAAGAGTTTGTTGTCGTCGGTTATTTTCTATCTTGGAAAAATTAGTCCCACCTTTGCCTGCAACATCAACATAACGAACTCCAATCGCGGTTAATTGAGAGAAGGTTTTTGCACTCATGCCAAACCCCACTTCTTTCACAATTAAGGGAACTTGGATGCCTTGACGAATGGCTTGAATCGACGCTAACCATCCTTTAAAATCTTTGTCACCTTCTGGCATCACTATCTCTTGAACGGCATTCACATGAATCTGTAAGGCGTTAGCCTTCAATAACCCAATCGCTTTGATGGCGTTGGCAAGTGGATGACCCGCTCCAATATTGGCAATCACAAAGCCTTCGGGATAAACATCGCGAATCACAGAAAATGTTTTTAATAAAGAAGGATCTTTAATCGCAGCAGTGATGGAACCTGTGGCCATCGGGATTTGAAAGTGTTTCGCCAACTTCGCAAATCGCAGATTTAACTTGCCCGCTTGGTCACTACCACCCGTCATCGCGTTGATATAAAAAGGATAAGGAAAAGTTCGGTTAAATAAGGTG
>DBCA01000089.1:7929-12823 GCA_002292805.1 Caryophanales bacterium UBA970 | reverse complement strand
TATTCACTTGCTTTAAAGACACCCCCAAGGTGTCTTTTTTTGCAGAAAGAAACTACAACAAAAGGAGGATGTGTATGAACAACACATTAACGTTAGGGATTAAAGAGAAGCCAAAGTCGAAGGTCCAATGGGCAGTTTTATCTTTGCAACACGTGTTTGCCATGTTTGGGGCAACCGTACTTGTACCGATTTTAACTGGTCTATCCATTAGTGTTGCCCTGTTTAGTTCTGGGGTGGGGACGCTAATTTATATCTTTTTCACCAAAGCAAAAGTTCCTGTGTATCTAGGATCCTCATTTGCCTATATTGCTGCTATTTCCATCGCTTCGGAATCCTTTGGCGCTGGTTCCGCCTTGATTGGATTAGCGGTGGTTGGGATCATTTACATCATCGTCTCTTTATTAATTAAATACTTAGGTACCGCTTGGTTGAATAAGATACTTCCCCCAGTGGTCATTGGTCCGATGATCGCCATCATTGGGATTTCCTTAGCGACTGTCGCCACTGGCCAAGCAGGTTTAAGTCCAGATTCCGCCGATACATTCTTTGCATTTTTAGCCACCGATATTCGTAGTCCACTGATTGCCTTGGTGTCGTTTACCACCACGGTCGTCTTGGCGATTTTTGCTAAAGGATTTTTTAAAGTCGTTCCAATCGTCGGTGGCATTGTCGGTGGATATATCTTTGCGATTCTAGTTGGCTCGGTTGATTTTGCCCCATTGGCAAGTATTGCCTGGTTTAAAATTCCTGAATTTCAATTTTTTGGGACATATGCCATTGATTTCCGCGCCGTATTGATGTTTGCCCCGATATCCTTTGTGACCATCGCTGAACATATTGGTGACCATAAAGTGTTAGGTTCCATCACTGGCGAAGATTTCTTAAAAGATCCAGGTTTAGACAAAACCCTCATGGGTGACGGGGTTGCAACCTTAGTCGCTGCCTTAATCGGTGGCCCCGCGAATACAACCTATGGAGAAAACACAGGTGTGGTTGGGATGACCAAAGTCGCTTCCATCTATGTGATCGGTTTAGCGGCGATTATTTCCATTGTGCTTTCATTCTTGAACATTCTCACCGGAATCATACAAACCATTCCCGCACCAGTCATGGGTGGGGTCCTCATTCTTCTCTTCGGTTTAATCGCAGGAAACGGCCTAAAAGTCATGGTCGACGCTCGCGTGAATTTATCCTCGATGCGTAATCTGATTGTTGTCTCCACGATGCTCGTCATCGGATTAGGCCAAGCGAAAATCTTACTCAATGATGCTTCAGCGTTAACAGGCATGGCCTTAGCCGCGATCATTGGTATTATCTTAAACTTAGTGCTTCCCGAAGAAAAACCAGACCTTCCTCAAGGAGAAAAGTCTGGTGTGGTGAAGCCAAAAAAAGCAACTAGTAAATCAGCGTAAACTCAATCACTAAATAGATTAAGAAGAACGCACCAAGGGCGTACACAATCCAGTGTACGTCTTTTCTTTTGGGTGAAAATAACGATAATAGCGCGTAAGTAATCGTCCCAAAGGCAATCCCTTCGGAGATTTTAAACGTTAACACCATCATCAATATCGTAAAGAACGAACTGACCAAAACCACAGGGTCATCCCATTCGATTTGTTGTAACGGTTTCATCATCAAGACCCCAACATACACCAAGGCAAGCGAGGTGACAGGTGAATACGCCACACCAGCAATAAAGACTGCATCAACGAAACCAAAGAGGGGATAGAATAACAACGCTAATAAAAATAGAATTCCGGTAACGACAGACGCTAATCCGGTTCTTGCGCCACTTTGAATCCCAGTGTTGGATTCAATATAAGACGTTACCGTGGATGTCCCTAAGGTTGCGCCAACCACCGTTCCGATTGCATCAACCAAGAAAGCTTCCTTGCGTTGAAATTGACCTTGCTCATTGGCAAGACCTGAGGTTTGGGAGACAGACACGAGTGTGCCTGCGGTATCAAAGAAATCCACAAACAATAACGTGATGATGACAGGCAAAGCAAGGGGTTGGGCAAATAAACTACCTAATCCAGCAAACGCTTGACCAAATAAGTCACCAAAGGCAGCCAAATCACCAAGATTGGCGGTGGTTAACGAAGGCATTTGTGAAGTTAAATCTGGGAAAATAAGTCCTAAGATAATCCCTAAAGCACCCGTGGCGAGCATGGCAAGAATGATGGCGAATCTAGCTAACTTTTGTTGATTGACATGGAGAATAAGGACCACCGCAATCCCAAACAAGGAAAGTAAGACGGGGGCTAACGCTAAGTCACCTAATTTGACATACGTCCCAAACGGATCAGCAACAATGATCCCTGCATTCTTTAAACCGATGAAAGCAATGAAGAAACCAATCCCTGCACCGATGGCTAAATTTAAACTCTTGGGCATTGCTTGGATGATCACTTGACGAATGCCGGTTAACGAGATGAGTAAGAATAACACCCCAGACACAAGCACGGCAGCTAACGCTTCTTGATACGTAAACCCTAGGGTTAACACAACCGTATACGTGAAGAAAGCATTGATACCCATGCCTGAAGCAAGGGCAACAGGAACTTTACCAACCAAACCCATTAAGATCGTAGTTAATCCTGCCGCTAACGCGGTGGCAACGAATACCGCTGGTTGAGACATCCCTGTATTGGCAAGCATGAAACTATTAACCGGCAAGATATAAACCATCGCTAAAAACGTGACCAAGCCTCCTAATAGTTCTCGACCAATGGTTGACCCGCGCTTCTGAATACCAAAAAACTGATTGAGCGACTGAAGAAAGTTCATGTGGTTACCTCCCTGACTTTCCATGTATCGTCGTCTTCATCAACTAAATGGCAAAGATTGAAAAAATAATTTCAATCGTAGTCGTTTCTTTTAAGGTGAAACGGTAGAAACTTGACTGCCATATTCAGTCGATTATACGATGATAGATTAAATCCATTTTAACGAATCAATGATAGATATCAAGAAACCTAATCCATTCTTAACAATTTCTACTTTTTACCATGATTTGAAAATATAGACAACGGATAAACCGAATCGAGCAAGACATCGTTTCGCTTGAAGGTATCGTCTTTTTCAATCATCCACTTCTTGTTGAATTGGTGATTGAGTTTGCGCGCAATGGAATATAAAGAATCGCTCAGGTTGCCATTCAAGTGATATAAACCACTGGGGTGATCACGGGTTAAGTTGACCAATGCTTGGCTTGTATCATCAAGCCATGAAGATGATGGAAAGAACTGGTCACTGACCACAATCTTTCCTTGTTGGTTGAGTTGATCTTGGAAAAAGCGAAACATGTTGTTGGTGTCGGTTCGTTGCTGAGGATCGATTTGCCAACCGATGCGAATCACATACGCCTTTGGATTTGCTTTCAAGACTGCTTGTTCACATTGATATTTATACAAGCCATAACCTTGCTTCGCGTTGACAGTCGCTGTTAACCGATACGGACCAGCAGCGTTATCATCAAAGACCGATGCAGTGGAAACATACACAAAGGAAAGATGGTGTTGATAAGCGTAGCTCGCCAAGGCTTCCGCCCAAGCGATTGGGCCTAACGCCAAATGAAAGATGATCGTTGGTTGAACAAGGTTGATATCCGCGAGGGAAAGCGGAATGTCATGGGCTTCATTGACCCGGATATGATGGCCGCCCGTGGTATATCCTTTGGCTTTTAATGCTTGCACGAGAAAAGGGGCGACGGTGCCAGTCAGTCCAGTAACGTAAGCGGTGGGTGTCATGCTAGTTCAATCTTAGCATTGATGACGAAACATTATTGATTTAATTTGTTACGAAATGCCGTATCCATGAGTAACGCTTGGGCATCGACTTTATCTTCATCTTTTTTCACAGTTACTTTCACATAGGTGCCATCGGCCGTTAATCGCCGAGCTTTGGTGTTATCTTTCATATAAAGGTCAACATAATTAAATAAAATTCGTTTCAATTCTGCATCTTCAATGGGGACACCAATTTCCATTCTTCTTTCGGTATTACGCGTCATTAAATCCGCGGAGGCAATATAGATTTTTTGTTGATCACCTTTGCCGAAAATATAAATCCGACCATGTTCAAGAAATCGAGACACCACAGAACGAATCTCAACGTTATCGGTGATACCCTTGATGCCGGGAATCAAGCAACACGTTCCCCGAACATTCAAACGAATCTTGACTCCTGCTTGTGAAGCATCTTTTAAGGCATTGGAAAAATCATTATCGGTTAGGGCGTTCATTTTAAACATTAAAAATCCGTCTTGGCCTTTTTGCTGTTCCGCGGCAATCAAGGATAAAAATTGTCGCTTCAAATGAAAGGGGGATACGACCAATTGTTGATAAGATTCGGACGTCGCATTCATGCTGATGGTTTGGAAAAACGTTAACGCTTCCATGCCAATTTTTGGATTCGCGGTAATTAACGAGAGATCAGTGTATTGTTCGACTGTTTTTTCATTGTAGTTACCAGTGCCCACTTGGGTAATATACTGGATGCCTTTTTTACCACGATAGGTAATCACACATAACTTCGAGTGGATTTTCAAATAATCTAACCCATAAATAATCCGGCAACCCGCTTGTTCTAAGCGTTCTGACCAGTCAATGTTGTTCTTTTCATCAAACCGGGCGCGTAGTTCAATTACCACCAACACATCCTTACCGTTTTCTGCAGCCAACGATAAATACTCAATCAGTTTTGCAGTTTTTCCTAAGCGATACACGGTCATCTTGATGGAAAGAACTTCTGGGTTGTTCGCTGCTTCCTTGATCAACTGAAGAAAAGGTGTCATTTTTTCATAAGGATACATCGCCAACATATCTTGTTGTTCGATTTGGTCTAACATCGGCCGATTCATCACATACCGTTGGGGTAACCCTTGGCCATA
>DBCA01000089.1:7729-7911 GCA_002292805.1 Caryophanales bacterium UBA970 | reverse complement strand
CTAAATAACAATTGAGCTTTGTGCGGTTCCGGGATATCTTTCTCTAATTCAAAAATAAAGGATTGCTTTAACGTGGCGTTAATCTCAAAGTGTTGGTATTTTGCTAAGGATAATTTTTCTAATAAATAATCACGGAGGGTATTCGAAAGATCTTTGGATGTTTCAAGCCGTAACACATCACG
>DBCA01000089.1:0-7677 GCA_002292805.1 Caryophanales bacterium UBA970 | reverse complement strand
AAGCCGTAACACATCACGCCGATTCCGCGTTTGTAACATCTTTTTAACTTTGATCCGAACATCATTAAAAGCGTCCGCTTTTTCATCCCAGTTTAAATCAGCATTGCGAGACACCATTAACATGGTTTTTTCTTCAATGTCATAAGCAGTGAAGATAGTTTTCACATAATGATAGAGAATGTTGGATGTTAAAACGATTTTGATTTTGCCAGTAAAATTAAATTTAATATAGGTCGGTAATCCTTCAGGAACAGGAATCATCCCAAAAAACTCTTTGCCCTTTTTCTTCAGTCTTAATCCGATATAAAGTTGTTGGTTATTCAGATGTGGAAATGGATGATTTTCATCAATGATTTGCGGTGATAATAACGGCAGCATTTGCTCATGGAAATAAGTTTCAATCGTGTTTTTCTCTTCGTCCGTGCAATCCTTAAAGGAGGAAATAACCACCCCTTTGTCAGCCAGTTGTTCAAGCAAACCAAGATAGATTTCATCACGTAGTTTGTTGGTGGTGTCTACTTTTTTATAGACGCTTTTGATGACTTCTTTTAAGGGAAGATTGGTGCGAACATCCATCGCGTCGGCATTTTGTTGAAAGACATCCAAGAGACTACCCACCCGAATCATAAAAAACTCATTCAAGTTATTCGTATAAATGCCAACAAATTTTAAACGTTCAAAAAGCGGGACGGTTGCGTCGGTCGCTTCTTCAAGCACTCTGGCGTTAAAGTCTAACCACGATAAGTCGCGATTTTGGATGTAATGGGGTTGGCCAACACTAGTTTCGGGAAGGTCTTTTGATTGGTTTTTCATTTTTGTTCATAGCCTTATCGATGGCTTTAACGACCACTGGGGATTTGACAATCCGCACCGGAACGAGTTGTAATTTTTGCATTAAGTAACCTTCGCGAACCCCATAGTCAGAAACCACAACCAAAGGCCGACCAAATTTTTTGATGATCGTTTCTAATATCTTCAATCCAGGAAGAATCGTATGAAGGCGTTCAGGGACCACTTGAATGGCTTTCAAATAAGCATCTTTATCTTTTTCTTGGAAAAAAACAATGAGGTCTTTGACCATTTTTAAGGTCAATTCTTTATGATCGGATGGTAAGGCGAGAATCGCAATTGCAAGTTTCCGTGCTGCACGAATGGTTCCCCCAACCCCATAAAGGGTTTTGGGTTTAAACTCGGGTAATTCAAGCTTATCCATTGCTTCGATAACCGCTTGTTTGATTTTTTTGAGTTCTTTATTTTTAGGAATGATTTTATTAACGTAATCAACATAAGCAGAAAGCGAACCAATTTTAATAGCTTTTGCGTAAATCACTTCTTGTTTTTCAAAGGCAACGAGTTCGGTCGATCCGCCACCAATATCAAGCACCACGCCTTTGTCAAATTTCGTATCAATCAAAACCCCTTCTAAATCGGCAAGCGCTTCTTGCTCTTCAGATAAGAGTTCTACTGCGAAAGGGACGACTTTCTTAATTTTTTCAATCACCGCTAATTTATTGCTGACATTCCGGATTGATGCAGTCGCAATGAGGTAATTTTCTTTGATATTCAGGTTTTGAAGAATGGTGACATAGTGCTTAATCACCGATAAAGCAGCTTGAATCCCTTCCTCTGATAATTGATGATAAGCATTGACGTAAGACGCCAAAGAAACAAATTCCTTTTTTGAGAAAATAAGTTGAACTCGTTTATCATTGACTTGATAAACATTAAGTCTGACTGTGTTAGAACCTAAATCAATAATTCCATACATGGTTAAACCATACCACAGTAACAACTTTCAAAACGAATGCATACCATCTCTTTACAATATTAACCAATCCTTTTCAAAGCTTACCCGAAAGATATTATTAGAAAGTTTGTATATAAGCCCCAATGAAGCTACACATAGTAAACAATAAATTGTCCAAAAACTTCTTGCCGTAAAGATACATCCGTAAAATAGTCACTCCATGAGGATTGGACCATAAAGACTTCATTGCTTGCAATGGTTTGATTCAATTGGGGGTTGGTGAAGATAAACTGACTTCCCTCTTCTTCAAAAGAGGATAAATATTGGAATTCTGAACCCGGATTGATATAGATTCCGGTTTCAACCAATTCATGAGGATCAGGTTGAATATAAAACAATGCAAGGACATGACTGCCGTTGACTTGAGATTGCGAAGGTAAATAGTATTTGTCTTTGTTGAGGCTTAATGAGAATTGAATTGCTTCTCCATAACCCTTAGAAAACATGGTTTCAATGGCAGGTTGATAGTCGGTTACATAAGATCCATGAAACAACACTGCACCTATGGCCATCACCGCCAAGGTACTTGCAAAGAACACTCGCCGGCGATGGAATAACCAAACCAACCCTTGAATGTGAAAGTACATCATCGGAATAAAGAGAACGCCCATGCGGTTGATGTTTTGATACAGCACCAAACTAAATAACGAACTGACGATAAACCAAATGAATAACACAAGACTCTTCGAATCATAACGAACATGCCATAGGCCAACAAGAAATAAAGGAAAGGTAAACAAATAAACCACACCAAATCCTGGCAATTGATTCCAAAGGTAATCGTCTCTTCCTAACGTTAAATAGCGACCATAATCCAACGCATTGTCCAAAACCTTGGCAAAGAAAAATTCATCAAATGGAATCAACACCGAACTAGATCGTAAAACATTGAAACGGGGGATGGAAAATAACGGTGTAATGATCGAATCCCATTGGAAAATATTCACCAGGTAAAACATCATTAAAGGTAAGACGAGGATGGTTACATATGCGGTATAACCAAATAACGCTTTGGTGTGAATTTGTTTTTTCATCCAAGCCAAACCATACAATCCAATCAATACGAATGGGGTGACGATCACCCCACTGCCATAGCTATACATCGCCATCGCAAAGAAAAACAGACCAAGCAAGTGGTACCGCTTCTTATTTGAATCGATCGCCAAGACATAAAAATAAATGCCAAATAGGATTAATGAAAAGACTTGGTTCGCATCTAAACTCCATCGACTTAAAAGGATGTGCCAAGGAGAGATGGCTAAGAAACTAACCCCAATCAATGCCGTTTCTTTGTTGAATAACTTTTTAAGTAAAAGAAAGAACGTCAGCAGGGTGAAGACTTGAATCACGCCATTGATGAGTCTTAAATTCATCACGGTTAAGGGAAGAACTTTAAAGACAAGAGATCCTAGGTAAATGATAAACCCACCCGCACCAGACCCCCAAGACATCGGTAGAATGGGGAAGGTAAATCCATTACGATCAATGCCATAATTTGCTAAAGCCCAGGCATCATAGCCAATCGCTGCTTCGTCTTGGTTCAATCCACCAGGGATAAGATCCAATCCAAATAACCGAGTGACTAGGATATATAGACTGAGGATAACCAATGAGACCACGTAAGCTTTTGGTGTTACATGAGATTGATGGGTACGAGGAAAGTACAACGCCAATAAAATGGACATACTGATGATGACAATGAATATAACTTGAAGGGTTGCTGACATGATCTCAATTATAATTGATAGCCAGGAATAATTGAACGATTGTTAAACCAATAATGAGACTAAAATGAGATTAAATCTAGCTAAGGGTTAATCAAAGTTTATACATAGTACAAGGTTTATCCTATCGGTTAAAGGAATAGAAGATAAACACCTTCAAACATTTTAAGTATGCTAAAATGCTAACATATTATTTACTTTTAATATCATAATTGTTATTATATTAGCATATGAAACCAATCCTCTCGATAAAAGATTTTCTTCCCGTTACCACCGTTGATTCATTAAAACTAGAGCTTAAACATCGTTATCGTCTACGAAGACAAGAACAAAAAATTTCCCAACAAGCACTCTCCAAACGATCTGGGGTGAGTTATGGTTCGATTCGCCGTTTTGAATCCAGTGGGGAAATTTCCTTAACGTCACTATTAAGAATTAGTCAATCGATTGGTTTGATTGAAGAGTTCAACCACTTGTTCAAACAACCCGTGATAAAAAACTTAAAGGATTTCAAATAAGGTGCAACTCACGATCAAGAAACTCAATGTTTATTACCGAAAGAAATTGGTTGGTTTTCTTGCGGAGACGTCAGAGAAAAAATTTGGATTTCAATATGATGAAACTTGGTTAACCAAAGGGTTTTCCATATCCCCTTTGTCATTACCACTTCAACCTAAAATCTTTTATGCTTCTTCCATTCATTTTGAAGGACTATTTGGGGTCTTTTATGATTCATTACCTGATGGTTGGGGTGTGATGGTGATGCAAAGAAAACTTGCTCAATTAGGAGTCAACTACACCACCCTTTCACCCTTGGTTAAGTTGAGTTTGGTTGGCAACAACGGGTTAGGTGGTTTAACCTATCAACCTTCTCAAGCTGATCAAACAACTTTTTCTGATCTCAACCTTGATGCCCTCGCCCATGATGCAGACATGATTCAAAAAGATGAAGGTGGCTTGATCAATCTAGACAAGATGTATGCATTAGGTGGCTCAAGTGGAGGGGCTCGTCCCAAAGTCCATGTGAACATCGATTCGAAGGATTGGATCATTAAATTTCCTCATCCTTCCGACCCAAAAGATATTGGTAAAAAAGAGTATGACCTCAATGTATTGGCGCAAAACGTAGGCATTCAGATTCCAGAGGTTCATCTTTTTACCTCAAAAGTAAGTTCGGGTTATTTTGGGTCGGTTCGCTTTGATCGTCATCAAAACCAAGGTGTTCATATGGTTTCCCTATCGTCGTTATTGGAGACAACGCATCGTATTCCAAACCTCGACTATGTTCATGCCTTTGAAATCATTGCCCTCATCTGTGTGGATCAAGAGGATCAATACGAGCTGTTGAAGAGAATGTATTTTCATATCCTCATTGAGAATAAAGATGACCACGGGAAGAACATGAGTTTTATGTATGACGAAGGAAAAAAGGGATATGTCTTATCTCCCGCCTATGACATCACCTCCACACCCTCTAAATTTGAACATGAAATGACGGTGTTAGGTCACGGTAATCCAACGCGAGATGACGTGATGAAACTTGCCAAAAAGTTTCATTTAAAAACTTCAAGAATCGAATCCATGATGAAGACCATTGAATCTGTAGTCAAAACAAAGCGTTAATCTTCATCAAGTGCGAATTAAAATGTTTAATTTGCACTTTTTTCAATCTCATTCCTGTGTACAAACCAACGGAGGCACACTCCGTTGCGTTTTTTATTGATGTTTAACTTTACATCCACCGATTTTACATCGTCACATTTGTTATACTCAAACTATGAAACATTATGTATTTACGTCGGTTATCTTGTTTGGTTTGTTTCTTGTGGGCTGTACGTTTCCAACGACTAGTTCGACGGATGGGGTCTCATCGATGCCTTCATCCAACAACCTTAGTAGCAATCCAATGTCCATCGAACAAGAAGAATTAAATTGGAATCTCGTCTGGTCTGATGAATTCGATGATGAAGGTTTACCTGATTCAAATAAATGGGGCTATGACGTTGGCGGTGGTGGCTGGGGCAATAATGAACTCCAATACTACACGAATGCCGACTTAGATAACGCCTCGGTCAGTGATGGTTATTTAACCATCACCGCTCGAAAAGAAATCATTCAAAATCGAGAATACAGTTCCGCTAGATTGGTGACGAAAAATAAAGGTGATTTCTTATATGGGCGGATGGAGGCTAGGGCCAAACTCCCATCGGGGAGAGGAACATGGCCTGCGATTTGGATGCTCCCTACCGACTGGGCATATGGCAATTGGCCAACGAGTGGAGAAATCGATATCATGGAGCACGTGGGTTATGATCCCAATGTCGTGCATGCCACGATCCATACCGAAACTTATAACCACTCCAAAGGAACGCAAGTGGGTGAAAGCTTAACCCTTGCTGATGTCTTTGATACCTTTCACACATATGCGGTGGAATGGGAACCAGGAATCATACGTGCCTACATCAATGATAATCACTACGCAACGTTTGCTTTTGATGTCAAGGATATCGTCGATGGTCCAAGTCATTTAGCCTGGCCCTTTGATAAGGATTTTCATTTTATCTTGAACATTGCCATTGGTGGCAATTGGGGTGGTGTCCAAGGCGTGGATACTACTATTTTTCCTACATCGATGGTCGTGGATTATGTTCGGGTTTATCAAAAACCATATGGCGAAAACGACACCATCGATCCTACCTCGGTCACGACGCCTGTCATTGAAAAGGCCACCTCTAACACCCTTGCCTTATCCTGGGATCCATCATCGGATAACCGACAAGTCAGGAATTATATTGTTCGTGTGAATGGACTCGTGCATTCCGCCCCATCGGTTCCTGCGGTGTATCTTGATGACTTAGACCCAGAAACAACTTACGACATTCAGATTACCGCAGTGGACTTTAATCAAAATCTATCGGCTCCTTTTGCCTTTGAAGCGACCACCTTAGGGTATCCAACCATCAATCAACGGATTGAAGCAGAAGCCTACACCAATCAAAGTGGGGTGCAATTTGAAACCACCACCGATATTGGTGGTGGGAAAAACGCGGGTTGGTTAGACACGAATGATTACCTTGAGTACATCGTCAACATTCCCACCATTGGCAACTATCAACTACAAGCTCGCGTTGCTGCCAATGAAACCAGCGGTCAACTTCAAGTGTTGGCAAACAATCAAAATAAAGTCACGATGGATTTACCGATTACCAATGGATGGCAAACTTGGCAAACGACGACCAGTACATCCTTTTCTCTAAACGCGGGATTAAATACACTTCGTTTAAGGGTTGTACGATCAGGATTTAATCTCAATTACTTCCAACTGATTCCATCTTCTTAACATCGTCTTTGCTTACTATAATTATCCTGAAACCAACCAATGAAATAAGTCGATGTAAATATGTATCGTCTATTCGTAAATTTAATTAAGCGCTTGAATGATTGCCTTGTCTTTTGTGGTTAACGAAAAATCAAAAACATCCATATTTTCCAATTGGTGATGAGAATTATGCGACTTAGGAATCACAACAAGCCCTTGGCTAATTTGGTAATTTAACACGACCTGACTCCATGTTTTACCATACGATTTTGCAATCTTGCTAAGTACTTCTTTTGTCGCTTCACTTACCTTTTTGATCGATTGATACGCTTCAGGAATGATGCGATGGGTTTGACAGAAATCAATGAGTAACTGGTTATGATGACCAGGATAAGATAAAAACTGATTGAGCACCGGTTTAATTCGGCCATGGTTAAGGATATATAGGAGTTGTTCTTCGTTAAAATTAGACACGCCAATCGAACGAATCTTTCCTTGATCAACGAACTGTTCTAATACTCGCCACACCCGAAGATTCTCTTCATGGGTTGATCTAGGAAAATGGATAAGATATAAATCGATATATCCACAATCAATCGCCTTTAATGAAGCGTTAACATGGTTTCGAACAAGATCGTCGGTTGCAGAAAATTCATCCTTGTCCGGAATTTTTGAAGTAATAAAAAAATTTTCACGTGGAATGGTTGATTCTTTAACCGCCTTACCAATCACTGCTTCATTGCGGTAATAAATCGCTGTATCAATCAAACGATAACCATGTGAGAAAGCCGATACAAGCTCTTTGGTGTCAAAAGTTATTTCTCCCT
>DBCA01000084.1 GCA_002292805.1 Caryophanales bacterium UBA970 | reverse complement strand
CAACTTTTCTATCAAAAGATTCTCAAACTTATTATGCGCAAGTTAAATCAGCTCTACAGAATTTGAGTGTTGTCTTTACCGAAGATCCGCAACTTGTCAGAGGATTGGATTATTATGCTGATTGTGTGTTTGAATTCCATATGGTGTCGGATAAAGGCCTTGATTATGGAGCTTTAGGCGCAGGTGGTCAATACAATAACTTGGTCAAAGAGTTAGGGGGCCAACCGTTAAAATCCGTTGGATTTGCGTTTGGACTTGAACGACTCATGGCCGTTCTTTCCGATAGCGGGCGCTTAGATAATGTCAAACCTTTCACGGATATTTATATTATTTCGATGATGCCTGAAACCGATGTATATGCTTTAAAGTTGTCCCATAATTTCCGTCACACTAACTTTAAAACCGAATTAAATCTTGAACACAAATCGATGAAATCCTCCATTAAAGCTGCCCTTAAAAAAGATGCGATTTACGCGGTCATCATCGGAGATCAAGAAATGAAAGCCAACCAAGTGACGATTAAGAATTTACAAACCCAAGAACAACAACTGGTTCCTGTCAATGAAGTCGTTCATTTGATGCAGCATTTAACCAACCAACCAGGACATCATCACCATGAAGAGTCCGACGAACATGATGATCATGGTCATGAGGAGAAATAAGTATGGTTTATCGTAGTCACACTAATGGCAACCTTCGCCTAAAAGATGTTGGGCAATCTGTAACCTTAATCGGTTGGGTGCAACGTAAACGTAATTTAGGTTCTTTAATGTTTATCGATTTAAGAGATCGTTCTGGCATTGTTCAACTCTTTGTCAAAGATCCTTCCCTTGTTCCCGATCTCAAGCAAGAATATTTAATTCAAGTCAAAGGCATCGTGACGAAAAAAGATGTTGCGAACAAAGCCTTAGCCACAGGAGAAGTTGAAATTGAAGTCAGTTCTTTAACCATCATCAACACCGCAGAAACCCTTCCCTTGATTGTCGATGACGTCACCGATGCGGGTGAAGATATTCGACTACAATATCGCTATTTGGATTTGAGACGTTCCCCGATGCAAGAAAAATTGGTGGTTCGTAGCAAGATCATGAATGCCTTTCATGCATTTTTTGCCAAGCATGATTTTACCAACATCGAAACCCCTTTATTAACCTTATCGACCCCTGGAGGTGCTCGTGACTTTTTAGTACCTTCACGCATCAACAGCGGAACGTTTTATGCGTTACCCCAATCCCCTCAAATCTATAAACAGCTATTAATGATTGGTGGCTTTGAACGTTATTACCAGATCGCTCGCTGTTTCCGTGATGAAGATTTACGCGCTGACCGTCAACCTGACTTTACCCAAATCGATGTTGAAACCTCATTCTTGACCCAAGATGAGTTTTTATCACTGATGGAATTGGCATTGAAAGAAGTTTTTTTATCGGTGAAAGGCATTCAGTTACCAACGCCATTTCCCCGTTTAAGTTATGAAAAAGCGATGGCGTTGTACGGTAGTGATAAACCCGATTTACGTTTTGATTTACCTTTGTCGCCTGTTCCAAGTATTCTCCGTGATGCTTATGTTCAAGCCGGATTTGAAGCGACCCATATCAAAGCCTTAAAATTACCTAACGCCGTGGCAACGCTTACCCGTAAAGTCCTCGATGAATGGACCACCTTTGTTAAACCTTTTGGCATCAAAGGCTTGGTGATGTTCAAGCATGATCAAGGTCAACTTCAAAGTTCCTTTTTAAAGTTTGTTGCTGCTGAAAAAGTATCAACCCTTACCAATCAATTAGGGTTACAACCCGGTGATGTTTACTTACTAGCCTCCCATCAAGAGTTAAGTATCTTGAATACAGCGATGGGTAGTTTAAGAACCAAAGGTGCCAAGTTATTAAACCTCATCGATGACAAGAAGTTCGCCATTGCTTGGGTGACCGACTTCCCATTGTTTGATACGAATGAACAAGGACAACTTGTTGCCGCGCATCATCCTTTCACTCGCCCACAAGATGCCCATGTTGCCATGCTAACAAGCAATCCCAAAAAGGTGCTTGCTCAAGCGTATGATTTGGTCATCAATGGATACGAAGCCGGTGGCGGATCGATGCGGATCTTTAACAAAGCCATTCAAAAACAAATCTTTTCCTTATTGGGGATGAGCGATGAATCCATCCAAAAGAAATTTGGTTGGTTCATTGACGCCTTTAATTATGGCACTCCACCTCATGGCGGAATTGCCTTTGGCCTCGATCGCTTGACGATGATTTTAACGGGCACCGATAACATCAAAGATGTGATTGCTTTCCCAAAGAATCTAAAAATGATTGGGTTACTCGAAGGGACACCAAACACGGTTGAAACCAAACAATTGGATGAGTTATCCATTCAAATCAAGGAGAAAAAATAACCATGGAACAACTTACCATTACGGCCTTAAGAGCGCTTGCGATTGATGCGACCAATGCGGCAAAAAGTGGTCACCCAGGGATGCCAATCGGCTCTGCCCCTGCGGTCTACACCTTATTTGCCAAGCACCTCATCAGTGATCCAAAAAATCCAAATTGGATCAACCGTGATCGCTTTGTCTTGTCTGCAGGTCACGCAAGTATGTTGCTTTATGGCATCCTGCATTTAGCCGGTTATGATCTTCCTTTAGACCAACTCAAAAAATTTCGCCAATTAGGTAGCATCACCCCCGGTCACCCCGAAGTTCATCTCACCCCAGGGGTGGATTCAACCACGGGTCCATTAGGACAAGGTCTTGCTCAAGGGGTTGGCTTTGCCCTTGCGGAAAGAACCTTGAGAGCCATGTACGCGAAGCAAGGATTGATTGACCATTATACGTATGTGTTGAGTGGGGATGGTTGCTTACAAGAAGGAATTTCTCAAGAAGCAATTTCCTTCGCTGGTCACCAACAACTCAACAAACTCATTTTATTTTATGACGCCAATGAGGTGACCTTGGATGGTCCATTAGCGATGTCGTTTTCTGAAGATGTGAAAAAACGTTTTCAAGCTTCAGGTTGGCAAGTCATCATCGTTGAAGACGGCAATGATGTGGTTGCCTTAGACAAAGCGATTCGAAAAGCAAAACGAAGCCAACAAAAACCAACGATGATCATGATGAAAACCATCATTGGTCAAGGGTCAAAAAACCAAGGAACGTATAAAGTTCATGGTAATCCCTTAGGTCAAGAAGATGGCGTCATCGCCAAACTAAGTTATCAATGGAATCATCCAGAATTTTTTGTCCCCCAAGAAGTTTATGCCCATCTGCAAGACACTTTTGGCAAACGTGGTAAAAATAAATTTAGAAAATGGCGGCGTCTGATTGAATCGGTTCAAGCAAATGATCCAAGCACCTATCAAATGTTTACTCGCGGGGATCAACTTGCTTTTGTTGATGCCTTACCTTCACCTTTATTATCCTTTCAAGAAGGACTTAAGGACGCGACTCGAAACACATCCTTACAAGTCCTCAACGCGATGGCTCCTCACTTACTGATGTTAGTAGGTGGTAGTGCTGACGTGGCGAAGTCCGTGATGACGACGATGGCGCAAGCCGTGGACATGTCTTCGACCCAACCTGCGGGAAGAAATATCAATTTTGGTATTCGTGAATTCGCCATGGCATCCATTCAAAATGGGATGATGCTCCACCGCGGACTACGCGTCTATACAGGAACCTTTTTGGCCTTTGCCGATTATATGAAACCAGCCATTCGCCTTGCGGCTTTAAGTCATATTCCTTCCATCTTTGTTTTCTCCCATGACTCAGTTGCTCTTGGTGAAGATGGGCCAACCCATCAACCCATCGACCAATTGGCAATGTTACGCGCCATCCCAAATCTGAATGTGATTCGCCCTGCGGATGCTCGGGAAACGTTATCAGCTTGGGTTCAAGCAATCGGAGAAGCTAGCCGTCCTACAGCGATTATTTTAACCAGACAATCGGTGCCATTACTCAAAGGATCTGTCGTAGATAAAGCGATCAGTGGGGCGTATGAAATTTCTCCTTCATCAATGCCTACAGATTGGACCTTGGTGGCCACTGGTTCAGAAGTCTCGCTTGCGGTTGATGTCCAAACAATACTCGCTAGCAATAATATTGGCTTACGGATCGTCTCGATGCCATCGATGAATCAATTTTTAAC
>DBCA01000022.1 GCA_002292805.1 Caryophanales bacterium UBA970 | reverse complement strand
TTCTTTGACACCCATTTGTTCCAATGTATCTTCAACTTTAATCTTGCGTAAGTATTGCAACAAACTCATGATTCCTTGATCGGTAGATAAATTAAATTTTTCGTAGGTTTCTTCGACTTCTTTACCTTGAATGACAAAAATATGTTCACTACGCCGAGTGATTTTAAACGCGGATGGTGGTTGATAGGTGTAGATCTTTTCGTTGTTATTTTCAATAATTTTCTTTTTATAGGTTGGCGCTTTGGCCAAAGCAACTTCGATGGCGTCCAATAGTTCTGGCACACCTTCATTAGAAAGGACACTGATTGGATATACTTTTCTCTTCTTGAGATATTTTTGAAAGGTTTTTAGGTTTTCCGCTGCTTGAGGTTCATCCATTTTTGAAGCAACAATTAAGGTTGGTTTTGTCAATAGATCTGCCGTATAAGCTTCTAATTCTTTGAGAATACTTTCATAGGCGTACACCGGTCCACGGTGGGAAGCCATATCGACGACATGGAGTAAAACACGGCAGCGTTCAATGTGTCTTAAAAAATTTAATCCCAACCCTTTGCCTTTGCTCGCGTCCTCAATCAACCCCGGTAAATCGGCAATGGTGAATGGTGCTTTTTCTGGTCTTAAGACTACCCCAAGTTGAGGAACCAAGGTGGTGAATTCATAATCGGCAATGTCTGGCTTTGCATTGGAGACAACACTTAATAATGAACTTTTGCCCACCGAAGGAAAACCAACAATGCCAACATCTGCCAAGAGTTTTAATTCAATTGTAATTTTTTTAGTTTCTCCAGGAGTGCCTTTTTCTGCAATCCGTGGTGCGCGATTTACACTTGATTTATACGTGGCGTTACCACGACCACCGCGGCCACCTTGGACAATCAACGCCCGTTCACCTTCTTCAGATAAATCGGCAATGATGGATTGGGTTTCATCATCATAAATGATGGTGCCTAAGGGGACCAAAATGATTAAGTCTTCTCCCGATCGACCATAGCGATCTGTGGACTGACCATTATCTGCATCCTGGGCAATAATCTTGCGTTGATAGCGAAACTTATAAAGTGTGGTCTCGGAGTGAGATGCTTGAAAATAGACTGAACCACCTCGGCCACCACCGCCACCATCTGGGCCACCATATTCCATGAATTTAAGACGTAAAAACGAGATGGCACCATCGCCACCTTTTCCGGCTTTTACAGTTATCTGCGCACGATCAATAAACATAATTAGGGTCGACCTGAGATGACTTGATCAATGACATAGAATGGCCGATTCTGAGTTTCAATAAACACCCTGGATAGGTATAAGGAAAGAATCGAAAGAATAAAAAATAACAACACAAACATCAAGACGATGATGTTGGTTGCCAGCCATATCAAGTGGATGGTTGCTTCAACAGGAAGAAGGATTGCGATTAACATTTGGCCGATGACGCTGATGGCAAAAAGGGTACCAACTGAAAGAAAGACTTGCACTGGCCAAACCAGCGGAACGCTGGTGGTAGAGGCAATCGAATCCACGGCTAATTTCATCATGCTTTGTAAATTATAGTGAGTTTCCCCTGCAGCACGTTTTGGTCGATCAAAAAGGACTTCCGTCGTTTTGAATCCAACAAAAGGTACTTCAATTCTAAAGACACGATTACGTTCACTTAACCGATTCACTTCATCGGCAACACGGCGAGAGATCAAGCGGAAATGGCCAACGTTTTGCGGAATCTTAATCTTTCCCGATAACTTGGCGATGAATTGATAAAACTTAATCGCGGAAAATCGCTTGAAAAAGGTATCTTCATGCCGACCTTTTCGTTTGGCATTCACGACTTCAAAACCACTTTCAAATTGTTTAAGTAATTCCGAAATTAACATTGGTGGGTCTTGTAAATCAGCATCCATGGGGATAATGGCATCGCCTGTCGCTGTTTTGATGCCGGCGGCAACGGCAGGTTCATGACCAAAATTTCTTGAAAGATTGACGATGATTAATTGAGGTTGTTTGCTTTGTTGCGCTTTCAATAATGATAACGTTTGATCTTTAGATCCATCATTCACGACCACCAGTTCAAATTGATATTGGGGAAGGGTGGATAAGACCCGATTGATTTCAGCAAAAAACAAAGGAATCACTTTTTCCTCGTTATACATCGGTACAACAATTGAGATTTTTTTCATTGACAATATTATAACAAAAAAGACCACTTCACGTGGTCTATTCGCTGTTTACTTAGCGACAGATTCGAGGACGGCAACCTTGGTGCGATCTTTGCCCCAACGTTGGTATTTGACCACGCCAGACTTGGTTGCGAAAATCGTATCATCGCTACCTTTTTTGGTGTTCAATCCTGGAAAAATACGTGAGCCACGTTGCCGATAAAGAATGCTTCCAGCAGTGACGGTTTCTCCATCCGATGCTTTCGAACCTAAACGGCGACCAGCTGAATCCCGGCCGTTGGTGGTTGAACCCACCCCTTTTTTCGAAGCGAATTGTTGAAGATTTAATTTAAATAAGTTCATGTTTATTCCTCCTTTAAGTTGATGCGAATAAATTTAGGATAATCATTGGCGATGGTTTGTAACTGGATATGCATGACCCTGTAGACGGATTGGTTACTTTCGTGTTTGAGATCAAGGATTTGTAGATCACTTAATCCCTCGGTGTTTTTGACCTTGACTGTTTTTAAGTCTAGGGCATTAATGCCACCGGTGATGACCGCAGAGACTGCAGCACACACGAGGTCTTCTCCATACGGGGCGCTATTCGCATGACCGGTCACTTTCATCATCTGATAACGTTGTTGCTTTCGGATGATGGCGACTTGAATCATACTTACCCGTTAATCGTTTCAATGACTAGACTAGTATAAGGTTGACGGTGGCCAAGTGTTCGGCGCACGTTGTGCTTGGATTTATAAGTAAAGACAGTTAGTTTTTTACTTAATCCTTGCTTTTCGACCTTGGCAGTAACCGAAGCACCCTTAATCGTTGGCGTACCAACTTTAACAGATTTATCGGCGACCAAAAGCACTTGATCAAACGTGACCGTGGCTCCTGGTTCAGCAGTAAGTTTCTCAATGAAAATCTTTTGACCAACTTCGACACGAAGTTGCTTACCACCAGTGATGATGATTGCGTACATAAAAACCTCCTTTTCACTCAGACTCGCTC
>DBCA01000042.1 GCA_002292805.1 Caryophanales bacterium UBA970 | reverse complement strand
CAAGTTGATGAATCCCTGCAATCGCCTTAAGTAACGTGGTTTTCCCTGCACCGTTATGACCAACAAACCCATAAAGATCACCTGGTTGGATGGTAATAGAAACATCATCTAACGCTAACTTCTTTTTATCATAAGACTTACTCGCGTGGTTGATAATCAGCATAGTTACTTTAATAATTTTTCAATGTCTTTGGTGATGGATTCTGGTAAGACAGGTGGCCCGTATCGCCGATAGACTTTTCCCTCTTTGGTAATGAGGAACTTGGTAAAATTCCATTTGATTTGAGAACCAAATACATTAAACGTACTCTTCTTCAACCATTGAAATAATGGGTGAGTATTACGTCCATTGACTTCTATTTTTGCAAAAGGTCTAAATGAATTCTTTAGTTTGGTTTCACAAATAAACGCGGTTTGTTCATCACTTTCTGGTGATTGATCTGCAAATTGATTGCAAGGAAAATCGAGGATTTCAAACCCTTGTTTTTGATATTGCTGGTATAACTTTTCTAAGCCTTTGTATTGTGGGGCTAAACCACAGTGAATCGCTGTGTTCACAACCAACACCACTTTTCCTTGGTATCGACTAAGTTCAACAGGCTTTCCTTGATAATCTTTGGCAGTAAATTGATATAGATTCATGATGATTCCTCTTTCTTATTATAAAGCTTTGCCTTCTGATATTGGGGAAAGATATCACGAATAATCTTTTGATGGGCTTCGGGAATTGGAATGTTGCTAAGTTCGTCTTGGTGAATCCAAACCCCTTGATCCAACGTTCCTTGTTTGACCTTCAATTGGTAAACATCCATGAACCATGTTTGATGCGTGAACACATGTTGATACGTTTTTATCTTCAACCATGAGGTTGGTTTCAATTGGCTATCGATTAAAAGGTCTTCTACAACATCCATCGACGCTTCCCATTGGGGGAGTAAGTACATATCTTTTAATAGTTCTGCTTTGTTTTTAATCATCAGCACATGGTTGTCTTTCACCATCACCAACGTTTGCCATTCCCTTGTCTTGGTTTTTTTGATCTTACTCAAGAAAGGAATCACGTCGGTTTGCTTGGTTTGATAGGCAACACAGGATGTTTGTAATGGACAGACGTCACACCGGGGTTGAACTGGACGACAGACCAACGCCCCAAGTTCCATCACCGCTTGAACATAAATGTTTGGATTGGCTTGTCTAACCAATTGCCCATGAAGGTCATTGATGACTTTTCTTGAACGACCTAAACGCATGTCTTCTTTTTTTCCATAAAACCGACTGAGGACGCGAATGACATTCCCATCGGTTGCAGGATAAGGTTGATGAAAGGCAATGGCCATGATCGCCCCCGCGGTATACGCTCCAACCCCCGGGATATTGATCACATCTTCATATTGATGAGGAAATTCACCGTGATGTGTTTCTACAATATATTGTGCCCCTTGGTGTAACAAACGAAATCGTCGGTAATACCCAAGTCCTTGGACTTCGGTTAACACTTGTTCTTGTGTCGCTTTTGCTAAGGAATGAATGGTAGGAAATCGTTTCATAAACGAAGGATAATAACGAAGCACGGTTTCCATTTGGGTTTGTTGCAACATCACTTCACTCACCCAAATGCCATATGGGGTTGGGTGTTGGCGAAAAGGAAGACTGCGTTGGTGGTTAAGAAACCAAGTTTCGAGACGTTTGATTTGCATCCTCTCTATTATAAATAAAATTAGTCATCGTGTAGGATTTCCCTATGGGTGGGTTTAATACTATAATAGATTCATTGAGGTAGCGTATGAAAAAAGTTGTCGTCATGGGTGGCGGTCTAGGTGGATTATCTGCAGCGATTTCCTTGGCAGCACTTCCTGGCTACCACATCACCTTAATAGAAAAAAACGCCCATCTGGGTGGAAAATTAAATGTCAAAGATGTCAAAGGATTCTCCTTTGATTTAGGTCCATCCATTCTCACCATGCCACATATCTTTGAAGCACTTTTTGCCAAGCATCATAAAAAGATGTCGGATTATATTCAAATAGAACCTGTACGTCCTCACTGGCGAAACTTTTTTGAAGACGGCAATATTATTGATTTAACCCATAAGATTGATGACATGCTCATCAACAAACAACTGACGAAAGCTGATTTAGAAGATCTAAAAAACTACTACACCTATACAGAAAAAATCTATGGTGTCTCCGCGATGGTTGCCTTTGATAACCAACTAGAAAATACTTGGGAAGCAATGAGGTTTAAACCATCAGTCAGTATTTTTTCAAACATGGATTACTTTGCCACAATGGACCAAGGGGTTCGTCGATATATCAAAAACCCATACCTGATTGATATCATCAACTACTTTATTAAGTATGTAGGATCGTCGCCTTATGACGCACCTGCCTTGATGAACTTATTACCTTATATCCAATGGAAATATGATTTATGGTACGTCAAAGGTGGCATGTTCAACATTTCTAAAGGCATGGTTAAACTCATTCAAGAACTCCCACAAATCAAGGTAAGAACCAAAACCGAAGTGGTCTCCGTTGAAAAAGGAACACGTCATATTAACGCCATCAAACTTAGTAACGGCGAAACCATCCAAGCAGATTTAATCGTCTCCAACATGGAAGCAATTCCTTTTTATGAAAAAATCACCAAAGAGTCCAAAAGCTTTATCGCTAAATATCAACGTAAATTTGAACCCGCGTGTTCTGGTTTTGCTCTCCATTTAGGAATGGACAAAGTCTATCCGCAACTCGCCCATCACAATTTTTTCTATTCAGCAAACTCGAAAAAGAATTTCAAGAATATTTTCCATAAACACAAACTCAATGAGGATCCAACGATTTACTTAGTCGCACCGATGCGCACCGATCCTTCCCAAGGTCCAAAAGGTGGAGACATCATTAAGATTCTCCCGCATATCCCTTATCTTGATCCTAAACGGCCATTCACCAAACAAGACTATGCAACGTTTAGAGAAAATATTTTAATCAAACTCGAACGGATGGGTTTAACGGATTTAAGAAAACATATTGTTGTGGAAGAACTTTGGACACCAGAAACCATTCAAGATATGTATTATTCGAATCGCGGTTCCATTTACGGGATTGTCGCCAGCAAAAAGAAAAACATGGGATTTAAAATTCCTAAACGGTCAAAACTATATGACAATGTTTACTTTGTTGGTGGTTCTGTTAACCCAGGTGGCGGTATGCCAATGGT
>DBCA01000005.1:23394-23582 GCA_002292805.1 Caryophanales bacterium UBA970 | reverse complement strand
ACGATGGTGATTTCCACGATCATGGTGTTATTAACGAGTTATGCCTTTTCTCGATTAAGATTTGGCGCGCGATTACCGATGATGCAATTGATTTTAATCCTTGGATTATTTCCAGGATTTATGTCGATGATTGCCGTCTTCAATATTCTAAAACTACTTAACCTAACAGGAAATATTTGGGGTTTAAT
>DBCA01000005.1:0-23307 GCA_002292805.1 Caryophanales bacterium UBA970 | reverse complement strand
CGATTGATGAAGCAGCGATGATTGATGGGGCTTCTCGTTCCCAAATCTTCTGGCACATCATCTTGCCTTTATCAAAACCGATTGTTATTTTCACCGCGTTAACTTCCTTTATCGGTCCATGGGGTGATTATATCTTCGCTCGTGTCATCTTACTTGATAACACCGATAGTTATAACGTCGCTGTCGGATTGGTTTGGATTACCCAACGGGAAAACATTACCCAGTACTTCACGACGTTCTTGGCAGGTTCTGTCTTGGTCGCTTTACCGATTACCCTCTTGTTTACATTCATGCAACGTTATTACATTGAAGGGGTGACCGGCGGGTCCGTCAAAGGTTGACGATGCGTCAATCCATCGGTTGGCTATCCATCGTCGTCTTAGCGACCCTCATTTCTGGTTGTGGTAACTTAACCCCAACGCCTAGTTTTTCTTATGATATTGAACAGATTGATAATGAAGGTGGATCGGTTTGGTACGAAATCTTCATTCAATCGTTTTATGACTCTGATGGGGATGGGATGGGTGATCTTAATGGGGTCACCGAAAAATTAGATTATTTACAAGACTTAGGGGTTTCTGGCATTTGGTTTATGCCTATTCACCCAGGAAGCTCCTACCATTTGTATGATGTGACCGATTACTATGATATCGCGCCTAAATACGGCAATCTATTTGATTTTGAATTTTATTTACAAGAAGCAAAAGCAAGAAATATTCAAACCGTTCTTGATTTAGTGGTGAATCACACATCGAATGTTCACCCGTGGTTTAGAGAGGGCTTGTTAGATTATGCCAGTGACAATTGTGGCGATCCTGCGAGTAAATGCCATTATTATAATTTTTCACGCACGCGTCGTGAGGGTGATGAACCTTATGGTGGTGGGGTCTATGCCGAAGCTAGATTCTGGTCAGGGATGCCTGATTTAAACCTAGATAATCCTTTTGTCAAACAAGAGATTGAAGACATCATGGCCTATTGGTTTGCTTTGGGTGTGGATGGGTTCCGATTAGATGCGGTGACCTCATTCTTTACGGGTAACGCGAATAAGAATATTGAATTTTTAAGTTGGTTAGGTGACACTGCGAAAGCCATCAAACCAGATAGCTTTATTGTCGCTGAAGGACCATGGTCGATGACATCCAATGGTTTATTGCAATACTACCCAGCACGAATTGATTCATTCTTTAATTTTCCCGTTTCTGTCATAGGAAATCGAATTGTTGACCGAGTTCGATTACAACAAGGATATGATTTGGCACGGGTCACCGCGTTATTTAATCAAAATCTATATGCCATTCGTCCTGATGCAATCGATACACCATTTTTAAGTAACCACGATCTAAGTCGCCTCGCAGGCATTTTATTTGTAGAAAACAATGATTTAAACCACAAGCTACTTGCATCAATCTACTTGTTGATGCCTGGAAAACCATTCATGTATTATGGGGAAGAAATAGGCATGAAGGGTTCGGGCCGAGATGAAAATAAACGTTTACCCATGATTTGGTCGGAAACCGATAAAACTGGTCAAACCAATCCTGCCAGTGCGGCAGATTACAACATGACGCTTCAAGTCACCAAGGGTGTGGAAGATTTAACAACGATCCCAGATAGTTTATGGAATCATTATAAAAAGGTGATTTCTGTTCGAAATAAATACAATGATTTCATTGAAACCGCTAGGTTAACGGCAACCAACATCGATCCGCGGCTTTACACGCTGACATATACCACGGACGCAGGTGAAATTACCATCATCACGAATATCACTGGCACAGCAATAACAGTCGGCAATGGCGAAGGTTGGTCATTACTTGAAGGCATTTATCCTACCCTTGAAAAGGGTTCGGTGACGGCAAGTGACTTAACCATTCCACCTTTCACAACATTCATCCTTCAGTAAATACTTCATTCAACGGTCAACACCAGAATCAATCTTCTTGGATGTTTTTATATGGGGAGTAACCGTGGATGGGTGATAAATCTGGTTTGAGGATATAACTGGATTTGGCCGGTATCGTGATCGGTAACAAAATGCCATAAGACGTCATGACGACCTCTCCTGTGAGTAAATGGATGAATTTGTTGTGACTTTTAAGCAAAGGATCGGTAAGCGCAATCATCTCATGGATTGGTTGATCAGTAGGGTTTATCACAACCACCACAACCTCATCGTAACGGTCGGTGGTCCGAATATAAGCAATAAGCTGGTCAGATTCCAAAAACTTAATGTCACCAATTCTTAAGGCTCGATGTTGCTTTCTTAACTGAATCATTTGCTGGTGCAACTTACTGTATGCGTTACCCTTTTCAACAACCTGCCAATTCATCGGCGCGCGGTTGAGAGGATCATCACCACCAGGGGTGCCAATCTCCTCACCCATGTAGAGATTGATGGTGCCCGGAAGGGTGAATTGCAATGTTTTTGCAAGGTGATAATCTGCAAGTGATGGCAAATCATTCACAATTCGACTGGTATCATGATTTTCTAGCAAAACCCATGATTTTAAGATGGTGTCAATACCAGTTTCTGCTATCATTTTCTCTACAACTTTTGAAAAAACCTTAGCAGAAATACCACCTTTGATGGATTGTATGATGACGTCTCTTAAGGGCAGAAGCATCGTTGCATCCATTGCTGGTGCCCAACCTTGAGGATAGTTGTTTAACTCACCAATCACAATCGAATTTAGATTTGCTTGATGAGCTGCAATGGTTAACTCACAAAGGTAATCAAAACCTAACTCAATGGCAGTATCAAGTCGCCATCCATCAACGCCTAGGGCAATGTAGCGTTTCACAATCGAGTCGCTAGCGTTAAATAGGTAATCTCTCACCTTGCTGTTCTTTAGGTTAAGCTCTGGTAGGCTTGGTGCGTTATGCCATAACCTTACTCCGGTGGGGAATTGGTTACCAAAGACAAACCAAGAGCGATACTCACTTGTTGGACTTTGGTTAGCTTCTTTAAACTTTGAAGAACCGATCGCCATATGATTGAAGACACCATCCAAGATTAACTTGAGGTTGTTTTCCTTGAAAACCTTGATGAGTTGTTTGAACTCTTCCATGGATCCATACTCTGTAGAGATTCGTTCGTAATCATAGGTGTCGTACTTATGATTAGACATTGCCTCAAAAATGGGGTTTAAGTAGATGGTATCCACCCCTAATTGCTTCAAATAATTGATTTTTGATAAAATACTCATCAAATCTCCACCCCAAAAGGCAAGTTCATGAGACCAATAACGGGTTTTTGAGTCTTTGACCCCTTGTTTAGGTAATTCGTTCCATGCCTGTAAGGTTCTTGGTGCCTTATATAGGTGTTTCTTGGTTTCTAAACTCAGAGATGGGGCAAATCGATCCACAAAGATTTGATAAACAATACCACCAACGCGCCAATCTTTTTCTCTTTGAGTAAATTTAAGTTGATCTTTTGCACGAATATCTAAGTAATGTTTGTTCTGCTTCATGTTATTTTCCTAGCTTGTTTTGCCTTGCCGATAATAGCCTTAGGCTATTGAGAATCACCAAAATTGTCGATAATTCATGACCAAGAACACCTAATCTCAGGATAATCAATCCAAAAATATTGGAAAGGAGTAACAATAAAATAACGCTTATTGAAAAGACAACATTTTGAGTGATGATGACTTGTGTCCGCTTTGATAAATTTATTAAATACGGGACGTTACGTAAGTTGTTACTCATCATAATAATGTCAGCTGTTTCCAAAGAAACATCTGTGCCGTCACCCATTGAAACACCTATGGTGGCGGTTGCCAAGGAGGGGGCGTCATTAATCCCGTCCCCAATCATCAAGACTTGATGCTTTTTGGTTTTGTATTCTGAAATTACCTTTACTTTATCTTCTGGTAAGCAATTCGCATGCACCTTTGAAATTTGCATCATTGCAGCAATCGCTTTCGCAGTTTCCTCTTTATCTCCGGTAAGCATGACGGGTTGAATATCAAGATCAACTAATTCTTTGATAGCTACTTTTGCTTCTTCCCTAGCTGTGTCTTGGAGGGCAATGAATCCTATTAATTGATGATTCATCACAATACTAACTGTGTTTTTTCCTTCTTTAATGATCTTTTCATACCTTTGTTGAAGAGTCATTGGAATATCCATTGGAAATTTTCCTATTTGGATCATCACTCCTTGATGGATGACTTCTAAACCCCGACCGGGTATTTCCTTGATCACCAACTGGATTAATCCAATTTGATTAAAATGCTTACTGATGGCTTTTGCCAATGGGTGATTTGAGCTTCGTTCCGCGTTGACTACAATTGGTAAATATCGATCTTCGACGGATGAAGAAGCAAAATAAACACCAATCACTTTAGGTTTTCCGGTAGTTAATGTCCCGGTTTTATCAAATGCAACCACATCAATATGTCTTAACAATTCAATATAACGGCCACTTTTGATTAAGATGCCTTTTTTTGCAGCATGAGAAAGGGTCGATAATAAAGCTGGTGTAATCGAAGCGACCAAAGCACATGGAGAAGCAACGACCAACACGATGACCCCGCGGCGGAATGCCTCATCGGTAGACAACCAACCAAACCAAGGGGTGGCAAAAATAATAAACAACGACAATAGAATCACAAAATAAACGTAGATCTTCTCAAACAAAGAAATTCTTTTCTCGGATTTGGTTTTTTCTTCTTGAGCTCGTTTGACTAAATCGATCATTTTTTGAACCACGGATTGTGATGGGTCTTTGGTGACACGAACTTGCATCGTCGAATCAATGCAGATTGAACCAGCAAACACGGAATCCCCAAGTAGTTTTTCAACCGGATTGAACTCTCCAGTAATTGAGGATTGGTCTAAAGAGGCTCCGCCAACATGAACCACGCCATCGGCGGGGACTTGTTGCCCAGGTTTAACGATAACGATGTCGTTGATTTTTAAATCTGCAATCGATACGAAGGATTCATCTTTACCTCGAAGAAGGATTGCGGTTTTTGGGGCAACTTTAAGTAAGCTCGTTAGGGCTTTTTCTGTTTGGGCAGTTGCAAATTGTTCTAGAACACCACTGACTGCAAAGATAAAGATTAAAAATGCCCCTTCGGGAAAATCACCTGTGGTGAAAGCTGCTAGGGCAGCAGCAATCATTAAAAACTCAACATTTAATGCTTTTTCCTGGATGGTTTTGGTTACACCCTCAACCGCTTTAAAGAATCCGCCAACGATAAAGGCCACACCCCAAAACCACGGACTAATGAATAAGCCAGTTGTTATTGTTGCAATGATCATCAGCACAAAAGATAAAATTGCAGCAGACAATTCCAACATCAGGCGATGATTGGTTACCTGTAGTTTTGTGTTCATCGCTTTAATTATATCAAACTCAAATGATTTCCTTACGATTAATTGATCGATATAACATTAAATTCAATCGGACGATTCGATGGATTCCAAGAAGGTGTCCAAGTTGATGGGATATTTGAACCCTCAAGTTGTATCGTTAATAAGTCACATCCATAAAATGCAAAATGACCAACAAAACTAACCTGGTTTCTAATCCATACCGTGGTTAATTTTCTTGCTAAGGCAAACACGCCATCTTCAATTCTTTCCAACGTTGACGGAAGTGTTAAAGATGTTAGGTTAGTTAAACCATAAAACGCATATGCACCAATGGTTTCTAAACCTTCAGGGAGCGTTAGTGAAGTAAGATTGGTGGCCCCAAAAAAAGCATAGGTTTCAATTGTGATCAACGATTGAGGTAAATCAATATTGGTTAACGCAATATTTTGGCGAAAAGCACTTGTGCCAATGGATGTGATTTGTCCAAGAATTTGAACATCGCGAAGGGATGTTGCTCCTTCAAACAATTGTCTTGGAATCCGGGTTATTTGCCGTGGAAGGGTGATGGATTCTAGGACTGTATTATTTGCAAATACACCTTCTCCAAGTGTGGTTAAACTATTAGGAAGTAAAATCTCCATCAAAGGGGTTCCATTAAACGCATTCGAGTTAATCCATGTTAACCCCTCAGGAAGGTGAATTGAAGTTAGTGAAAAATTGTTTTGAAAAGCTGAAATACCGATATAGGTAACCGAATCTGGAATCTCAACGGATGTTAAGGAAGTATTATTCATAAACAAATAATCTGAAATTTCCTGTAATGAATTTGGAAGATTTATTGAGGTTAGGTTTGTGTTATTTCGAAATGCACTGTTTCCAATAAATTCAATGCCATCATGTAACTCAATCGTTGCAAGTTGGATGGCGTTTTGAAATGCATAATCACCAATCCATTCAATGTGCGTGGGAACGACAAACGACGATAGTGACAATGCATTTTCTAAAAAGTTAGGAGGTAAATAGGTCATTTGATTGGATAAAGTGATGTCGGTTAATTGGCTATTATTGGCAAAAGCTCCTTGCCCAACACTGACCACCGAATTCGGTATGACAATGCTTGTAATCAACTGATTTCCAGCAAGAGCATAAGCGCCAATCGTTTGAAGTTGGTCAGGAAGTGAAATCTCAGTTACATTTGAATTAGCATAAAAACTATAACTGCCAATACTCTTTAATTGCTCAGGTAAATCAACCGTTTCTAAAAGGTATGCATTGGCAAGGAATGATGAAGGAATGGATTCTACATCAGATGGTAATCGGATGGTTTGAAGTTGAGGATTGTTCGCAAACATCCCAACCGACAAAGGAACCCCATCTTCTAAGTAAACAACTCGAAGATCGGCATTAAAGGCAAAGGCAAAGGCTTCAATGCTGGTAATATGATTGCCAATATAGATGGACTTTATTGGCGTTGATGCAAACGCATAAGATGCAATTGAGGTGACGGGTAAGTTATTAAGATTTTTGGGAATGACAACTTCGGTATCTGAGGAACGATAGTCGGTGATTTGAACGACACCATTGGATTCAAGATAGGAGAATTTGATGTCTTCAGAAGGAATGGTATAAGCAAACAAAGAAAAACCAAACAAACCCAATCCATATAACGAAAGCATCACATGGTTTTTATTGCGAATTTGAATGAAGAGAATCACCCCAGTAGCAGCAACAAATAAACCAATGACAAATAAGCCAATGAGCGGAAAATACGTAACCCCATTTAAATATGGAAGAACCGCTGATAAGGGTAGAAAAATCGTTAACCCAAGATAGAAGCCAATTTGGTTAATTTGTGAAGGCCAACCTGGTTTATACCAATAATAATCACGATCGAGCCAATAAAGAAGTGTCAAAGCAACTGAAAGGAATAAAAATCCAACCCACAATTGATTGACAAGTAATCCAACAATTAAAGCAATCAAAGCAATTGAAATCAATGGATAAAATGTGGCGATGCGTGGTTTAGTTTGTCTAACTTTAAGAACGGAAAGAAAATGTTTTTCTTTCGCTCCCTTACGATAGTTGATTAACGCTTTAGCATAATCAACAAATCCATTTTCACCAAGTTCGAAATTTAGCGCTTGCTTGAAATGTAGATTATCTCCATATGTGTATGATGTGTTTTGTCTTGAATACTTCATATATTAATACGCGATAAGGACTAGCAATGTCCCAAGAATCAAAACCAAAAAAGTGATTAAAAAAACAATCATAATAATGTATTTAGGAATTTGATGATCGAGTACTTTGGTGTATGCAGTGTAATAATCTTCTTTCGGTTTTTTGCCAACAAAAATTAAAAAGAAAGTCTTTAAGCCATGAAGAAGTGGGGTAAAAATATTTTTGTTATACACAAACATAGACCATGAAAGCGTCAATTGCAATGCAAACACTAACCAAATGCCATCTGCCATCGCTACTAAAGAGTAATCATCTTGCCACCACAAAGAAAAAAGAAATATCAAAGACAAAACAAAGAAATTGATTAAGGGGATAATCCACCAACTTGGTTTGGTTTCTGAGCGTTTTGATGTTTGAAGTGTTTGTTTTTTCATTGAACATTCATGGCTTCCATTAATTTAAACATAATTTGCATCGTTGCATAATAGTATTTATTCGGATATTGAAGTTTCGGTCTTAAGGCATAAACCTTTTTGGTTGGTAGTTGGCCAAACTGAATCGTCACCATGGCTCGGTTATTTAAGGAAAAATTGACGATTTGATCAAGTTTTTCCCGTTCTTCTTGGTTCCAAACTTCAACTTGTTTGATAACCATCGTAAGTTCGTTCAATGGATTGGTGTTTTTTGGAAATGAAAGTTTAATTTGTTGGAAATCTCTTTCAAGGTCTTCACCATATGGATTCATGGACGGTTCTTTGAGCTTGATGATCCACACCACGGTTGTTCCAGTTCGTTTGACATGTGGCAATTGAGCATAAAGATGATAAAAAATATCGTGAGTAGGCCGCTCGATGCCTTTTAGAAAGCCGTTCTCAATGAGGGTCGAGATAAACGCTTGGGTCATGGGCAATGTTTTAACGGAAAAAGGTGGTTGTTGTTCCTGAATCATTCGAAAGTAGTGATAGTGCATGTTGATGGAAAACATCATCTGCCGAAAAACGAATAAAATAATCATCAAACCAATTAAAAATAAGAAGACAACAGTTTGCAAATCTTGAAAAGCGGATTGGGTATAGGCGAGAATGAATAAAAGGATTGTGAAGATAAAGAGAATCCCCACCACACCAATGAGCAAACGACGTTGGTTTTGATATTTTCGAAATGAAGCAATTAGACGACGGGTTGCCATTGACCGTGGAGGGTAATTGAAAGGGTACGGGTAAAGATTTCACCATCTAAATAATTATCCCCAGTACCATCAGCCTGACTATTCCAACCTGTGAAGAAATAACCCGAAACTTCACCTAAATCAGCTGGGAAATTAACACCATATTCAATCACGGTTCCATAAGCAATTGTTTTTGAACTTGGATTACTCATCACCGAATTACCTAAAGGGTGATTGGCTTTGAAAGTGACGACAACTTTGATGACAGACCAATGTGCATAAATAACAAAGTCTTCAAAAGTAGACGAGGGTAACGCAGAAATGCCAACATCACCTGGTTTGGTTCCTTCATTATTTGGAAAATTCTCTAAAATTTGATCATAGAGGAACCATCCACGGAATAGATAACCTGTTTTTCTCGCTCGAGGTAAGACAAAGGTTTGACCTGGGATAAAGACAATTGGATAGTTTGATGTGGTCATGACTCCACCATTTAAATTGTAAACAATGTTTTTGAAATTAGCATCAAACCTTGCATAAAGAACGAGGGAACGTTCTGGCATCGTATCGACATCAAAATTCCACTCAATGGTTCTCGCATAATCGGTAAACCAACCACTAAACTCAAAACCGGGACGAGTTGGATCTTCAGGTTTGGCGAGGAGTGAACCAACTTCAACATCAAAATAGGTGTCTTCTTTTGTCGGAGCATTATTAACGGTAAAGAAATAAACATTATATTCAGGATCTCGTGAGCTTGAACCATTGCATGAACTTAATAACATGACACTCGCAGCAAGCAATGAAAAAAGGATGGAATTGCGTTTCATTTATTTTGATCCTTTCTTTTCTTTTGAGATGAGTTCTTGATATGCTTCTTTCATCGAAGCAAATTCAGTTGCATTTGCAAAAACAAAATGATCGTTTGATAAATTTTGTAAGGATTGAGGATTGAGGCGATAATTAATTGGTTTGGGGTGATAATGAATCCGTTTTCTATTCTTTTCATAATCTGGGTCGGGTTGGGGAATCGCAGATAACAAAGACACGGTATATGGGTGCATCGGCCGCTTGAATAATTCTTCCGAAGTCGCCATTTCAACCACTTTACCGTTGTACATAACCGCAATACGATCACAAAAGAAGCGAACCACCGATAAATCGTGGGCTATAAAGAGGATGGTTAATCCTAGTTTTTCTCTTAAGGTAAACAATAGATTTATAATTTGAGCACGAATGGAGACGTCTAGGGATGAAATAGGTTCATCGGCGATGATAACATTCGGATTCATGATTAAAGCTCTCGCAACCCCAATACGTTGACGCTGACCCCCTGAGAACTCATGAGGATATCGTGAGGCATATTCTGGAGATAAACCAACAAGCTCAAGGACTTCGGTAACTTTTTTTTCAATGTCTGCTTTTTTTAGGTTGCCTTGAATGACTAACCCTTCACCAATAATTTCTTTAACCGTCATTCTTGGATTCAAAGAAGAAATTGGGTCTTGGAAAATCATTTGCATCTTTTGCGATTCACGAAGAGTATCAGAAGATTGATTAACCCTTTTTGCATCCAGAAGTTTTTGCTTGAGTTCCTTAATTTTTAAGGCATTATCTTGTTTAATTTTATCAACGCTCGTTTTAATCTTGGGGTCATTCAAAAAAGTCTGGTTATCTTTTGGTAATTTAGCCAAGTTTATTTTTAATTCAATTTGCTTACCATTGATTTTCTTTTGAATGACTGCGATGTGTTTAGAAAATTTTTGATCAACTTTGTTTTTTTCAATCTTAAATGCTGCCTTGTTTGGTACTACAAGCGCCTTAAGTTCTTTTGAGAATTTTGCCTTAATTTTGGAAATTGCAAGGTTCTTCTCTTTTGCATAAGAGGCAATAAGATTTGCCACTGCTTGTTTCGTCAAAACAGTCTTCTTATCTTCTTCAATTTGGTGTTTATAATTTGTTTCTAAAGACTTTAATTGTGTTTCATGATCAAGCTTGAGCGTTTGGATACGCTGATCAATCGTGGTTTGTTCAAGTGCGGCTGAATCTTTTAAACCATCTAACTTGGTTTTAAACTTGATTTTTGCAATCTTTATTTCGTTATCATATTTTAATAAAGCTTTGTTTTGTGTGCCTGATTTTGCTTTCATTACTTTTTGATTAAATTCAAAAAGTACTGTTTGTAATTCAATTTGTTGCATGGCTTTAATTTGGTATAAATCTGCACGGTATTGATCAAAGTGTTTACTGATTGATGCGATTTCTTCATTTTTTTGTTTGAGAAGGGTTGTAATTTCTAGTTTTAAAGATTCAATAGAGGATTGTGCCTCTTTTTTTAGTGCAATACTTTTTGTTTTGGTAGGATTGAGTGCGTTGATTTTATTGACTAAGTCTCTCTTTAAGCGTTCAATTTCATCTGTAATTCCCATATAACCGGCACTAATGGGTATATTATTAAGTGTAACCGAACCGTCCGTTGGTTGATATAATTTAATAATGGTTCGACCTAAGGTTGTTTTACCTGAGCCGGATTCCCCAACCACGCCAAACACTTCACGTTTATAAATATCAAAGGTGACGCCGTCAACGGCAGGAATCATCAGTTTGCGTTTACCAGACCCAACCCGAAAATACTTTTTAAGGTTCTTTACTTGCAATACTTTTTCTTTAAAATCAATCATGTTGCCCATATTTACTTCAATTTACCTCTGTTTTTTTGTAAGGTCAAAACTGCTTCCGGTAAGCTTACTTTTGGTGCATCCGGGTGAAGTAACCACGTTGCTGCAAAATGAGTGTCAGAAACCTTAAAAAAAGGTGGTTGTTCTTCATAATCGACTTTCATCGCGTATTTATTTCGTTCTGCGAACGCATCACCTTTTGGTGGAAAAATCATATTTGGTGGTGTTCCGGGAATTGCATCTAAACGATTAGATGTTGCTAAGTTTGGCATCGATGAAAGTAGCGCCCATGTATAGGGGTGCTTTGGATTATAAAAGACTTCTTCAGCTTTACCAACTTCAACAATTTTTCCTGCATACATGACCGCGATACGATCGGCCATGTTGGCGACAACGCCTAAATCGTGGGTGATAAAAATAACGGATAATTTACGCTCGATTTTTAATTGATTAATTAATTCCAGAATTTGTCCTTGGATAGTAACGTCAAGGGCAGTGGTTGGTTCATCACAAATGAGAATTTCTGCATTGTTTGCTAAGGCGATTGAGATAACAATCCGTTGTCTCATCCCGCCTGAAAATTGAAATGGAAATTGGAAGTATCTTTTTTCAGCATCAACAATACCTACTTGTGTCATCAATTCGACCGCTCGTTTCTTAGCCAAATCTTTTGGCATGCCGCTCTTGAAAATCAGTGACTCTGCAATTTGTTGACCTACGGGTTGAATGGGATTTAAAGAACTCATTGGGTCTTGGAAAATCATTGAAATTCTCGAGCCACGGATTTCATGGAACAACTCTTCTGGTATTTTGGTTAGATCTCGGTTTTGATACATGATTGAACCATTCTCATAAATCGAGTTTCCTGCCAATAAGCCAATAATCGCTCGTGATGTTACACTCTTTCCAGATCCTGATTCACCAACAATGGCCAACGTTTCTCCGCGAAATAAATCAAAAGAAACACCGCGAATAGCTTGAAGAATGCCATATTGGGTTTTAAAAGAAATGGCTAAATCTTTAACCTCTAAAATTTTTTCAGCCATCTTACTCTACCCCCCGTAGCGAAGGATTGAAAGCATCGCGTAAACCATTACCAAACAAGTTAAAGGCAATCATAAGAATGGCGATATATAAAGCAGGGAACAATAACAAATATGGATAGGATTGCATTTGTTGTTGACCCTGATCAATCAATAATCCAACACTGATGGCTTCGCGATAATTAATGATACCAAGGAAGGAGAAAGATGCTTCAGTAAATACAAAAGCTGGAATTGCTAATGCGTAAGAAGTCACAATTAAACCTAAGGTATTAGGAAGAATGTGTTTGAACATAATGCGAGCATCACTTGCTCCTAAGGTTCTGGCAGCAAGGACGTATTCGCGGTTTTTAAAGCGATAAAATTGAAGGCGACCTGTTCCATAGGACCCAAGCCACCCGGTGGCCGTAAACGCAAAAATAATAACCCATAAGTCGTTTCCAAAACGTAAGGTTAGTAAAGTTAATACCGAAAGGAATGGAATGGATGCCACAATTTCAACAAACCGATCAAAGAGTAAATCCAAGAGTCCTCCATAATAACCAACCACTGAACCAATCGTTAAACCAATCACCGCGTTGATGACAACAACAAGTAGTGCAATTGTTAAGGAAAGTCTTGCGCCACGCCATAATTCTGTAAATAAATCTTGCCCATCTCGGGTTGTACCAAACCAGAAATAGGTATCCTCTGGTTCTTGATCAAGCGACAACATAAAGCGATTCACCCGAACTTTATATTGAAGGAAGGGCTCACTAGGATTGGCAGCGTTCGGAGACTCAATAATCGCAAGAATATCAATAATATAATTCTTAGATAAGAATTGCTCAAATTGGTCACGAGTTAATGTTTCTGTCACAGACGCGAGTGGATCTCTACCTGCATCCAAATCAGAAAAATACGTTGGTGGCATATAACTTTGGATATAATTCGTGTAAAGATAAGAGTCAACACGGACGGTTAATTCGCTAACATCAAGCCAATCGGGGTGATTGACATCTTCAACGAGTTCTTCGGGAAATCCGGATAGGATAACGCCTTCACCGAATGTGCTGTTTGCGATCGCATTAAGAAAACGTTTACCAGCTTTGATTTCTCTTGAACCATCAAACATTCCAAAATTTTCCAAGAATTGTATTTTTGGTTCTAAATAAGCAAATCGCAAAGCTTCATTTGGGGCGGTTTGAGGAAGATTATAGGGGTTTAAAAACGGACCAATAGTAACAAAGGCAAGAATGCCTAAAATAATATAAAAAGCAGAAAGAGCACCCTTATTCTTTTTAAATCGATTCCAAGAATCCTTATAATAACCAATTTCTTTGGTTTTTAAGGGCTTATCGTGAATGTATACATCCTTGGTGTGAACCAAGACAAATTTATTTTTATCCATATTCATGATGAGATTTTTCCACTTCCAACGCGGATACGAGGGTCCACTAATGTATACGAAATATCACCTGCGATTGAAGAAGCTAAACCAATAAATTGCCCGAAAGCGTTAATTAACATTAACATTGGATAATCGGCAGGAATCGAGTTAAACGCATCTAAATAGATTCTTCCTGTACCATCAACACGGAACAATCGTTCCGTAATTAAACCACCGTTGATAATGCCAATAATACCAATAAAGATACCTGGTAAAAAAGGAACCAAGGCGTTCTTTAGTGCGTGGCGGAAGGTTGCTTGACGTTGGGTTAATCCTTTGGATCTGGCCAACAACATATAATCTTGGGTTAATTGTTCGGTTAATTCTGCACGGACACTTCGTGCTAAACCGGGAATGCCGACAATGGTCATAACTGTCACGGGAAGAATATAAGTGGAGATACCGAACCAAAAATCTTCACTAAATTGAGTAGCGGTCGCAACCACATGAGTTGGAACTAGGTTCCATTCAAAAAAGAAAAAGTATTGAGCTAAAACAATCACAACAAAATAAGGAACGGAAATAAAAATCATGATTCCGATGGAAATAACAGTATCAATCCACTTGTTTTTGTATAAAGCTGCTAGAATTCCTAATCCAATAGACAATGGGATGGATAAGAAGTATGGAACAATATTAATTTGAATAGACGCAGGAATTTTTGAAAAATAGTAGGTACCAACATCCATAAATTTCTGTCTTGAGAAACCAAATGAGCCTTCAGTGATAATGTTCCGAATCCAAATAAAGAATTGAACAGGAATCGGTTGATCCCACCCTTCTTTTGCCTTTAAGCTTTCGTACCAGGCTGGATCACCAAACGGGTCTAAGTATTGATCAGGCATTAATTTAATGAAAACAAAGAATAAAAAGACTGTAATTACAAACGTAATTAGCATCAAACCAGTTCGTTTAAGAATGTAATTAAGCATTGCTATTTTCTATCCTCTATTGAATGAAATTAATGAAATTATTATACCTTAAAAATGCAACAAATTAACCATAATAATTTTATTAAACATTATTCTTTTTTAGAAGAAATACGCCTAGGTTAAAATTTAATCTAGGCGTATTTTTGAGAGCTATTGTATGATCGACTAGGCAGCGACTAATGCAGGTTCGGCGAATGAATTAAATACGCCATTAGCAAAGTCTGGATCTGTGGTTAAATAACGGTAGCGTGTTGCTCCCCAACCAAAAGCTGTGGAGTATTTTGGCCACCAGATTTTAACGTTGTCTGCATATAAAATTGCAGATTGTGAGGTCGCTGTTGGGATGAGAGGCATTTGTTCAAAGAAGACTTCTTCAAATGCTTGAACAACATTCCATACTTCTTCGGTTGCACCAGGGAATGGGGCCACCGCGGAACCATCATATGGGCTGTCTAGGACAAACATATTTTCAGCCAAATCATAGATGCTACCGGTATAAATACCAGCTGGCTTATCACCGTCTTCTAATAAAGCGTCATATAGTTTTGCGTGACCAGGATTGACGTAGACCGTATTTCCGTCATCATCAAGAACTAATTCACCTTCGTCATCTACTTCTAATTCATAGACGAATTCTTCTCCGAGAGATTCAAGGTATTCATAGGTGACTGTTAAATCAATATTAAGCGGAGCATTCATCCATGAATTTGGATCTTCTAATAGATTGATTTCAGTTGCAAGACCTGCGGCATCAAATGAGGATGTGTAAGGTAAATTTAAACCAAATCCAGCAGCACCGATAAGCGCACCGATATATGCGATACCAGGATATTGCCATTGAACACCAGTAGAACCACCAAATCCTAAATTAATCATGATTAAGTCGAAGTCCCATGCAGCACGGGCGTCAGCGGTTGCTGTAGTCGTACTTGACACAACGTTAATGACCAGTTTGTCTTTTAAAACAGTAGTCGTATTGAATAAAGTTTCATAGGCGTTCTTGACCCAGTTTGCTAAGGATAAGCTTAAAGCGTTATCACTTACAATAAGTTTTAAGTTAATTGGTCCGGTCAAGTTTGGATATTCAACACGGAAATCAGCAAGCGCGGCTTCAAATAATTCAACCGCTCTTTCGGGATCGAAACCAAAGGTTCCTTCAGCGATTCCAAAGCCTTCTAAATTCATCTCGTGTTGGGGAGATTCCATGTAAGTTAATGCATCTTGGGTATAACCTTTAATGTCTTGAGGGACAGGTAATACTGATGGAGCATTAGGAGCATAAATCGTACTGTTATAAAGAGCACGATTGAAACCAAAGAATAAGGCTTGACGGAATCGTTCATCAGTGGTTATTGGACTCTTTTGGTGAGGATTGGTTTCCACTGAGGAAGGAGCGGTATTCACAATCAAATATTGTGGGTAACCTGTCCAACTTGTCTTAACATTTGGATTTTCTGCATATTCTGCATAGAATTCACCAATTAATCCAACAGATGATAATTGACCGTTTTCAAATAAGTTCATGTTATCAGCTGGTGTTGCGGTAAATTCATAGACGATTGACTTGTAGGTAACAACTTCTTTGTAGATGTAATCAAAGTTCTTGTTCATAACCATGCGTTGGTTTTCATCCCAAGATTTGATGATATAAGCACCATATGAACGATATGGGTTTGCAGGAGTACCATAATTTGAATTGACGCCGTTATTATCTAAGGATGCTTCATAAACATCTGGTTGAACTAGGCGCATGTTACCAAAGCCTAAAGCACTTGCTTGTGAAATTGATTCCCAAGTTGTAATTGTGAAAGTAAAGTCATCAACTACTTCAAAACCAACGGTTGACCACGCAACTGGAGCTGCCATGGTTTGTTTTCGATATTCTGATGCACCAGCAATTGGATAACCATTTGGGTTATCTAAATCTTTATAATAACCAGTTGAACGGAAGTTATTTTGGCAAGGATCTAAAAATTGCTTTAATGTGTATTCGTATGTATCTGCAGTAACTTGAGTACCATCTTCAAAGAAAATATCTTCTCTGATTTCATAAGTCCATTCGGTTGATTTAATTTGTGATGCACCTTCGCGGTTATATAAACCATCGATTGTGTGATCATCGCCATCGATGTCGGTTGGGAAACCAGTAGCACCGAGAGTAATCCAAATATAATCTAATGCTTCAACACTGAAATCGCTAGATTCGATTTTGGAGAAGTCACCGACGAAATCCGCAACGCCGTTAGCGATGGCTTTTGCCCAGTCGACTTCGGTTGTGAATAAAGCAGTGCCCATATCCGCCATTAATGAGTCTTCATGAGACATTTCATAAGTTAATGGGTTTAAAATGGTGCGACCAACTGATGGTAATGTGGAGAAATAAGTTTCGTTATCAGAGTAGTTGCGGGTTTTAGAGACTAATGGTTCCCAATAAGCATGTAAGGTTAAGGTTTCACTTCCAACGAATGGAAATTCAACAGCTTCTGGTTCTAACCAAGTTAAACCTGCAGTACCTCTAAACCAACCACCAAAGGTATAACCGTTTCGGGTAGGATTGGTTGGGGCTGCGACTGGGCTACCTTCAGAAACAACAACTGGAGCAACAGATGAACCACCCTTAGAATTGAAGGTAATGGTAACTGGATCAATTGGTGATGAACGAGTTGATTTCACTTGACCTCTACTTGTTGCTTGAGAAACAGGGCTAGAAGGTTGTTTTCTCTTTGTTGCAGTTCGCGAGGGAGCTGCCAACGCAGGGGAAACACAAACAGCGGGTTGACTGCTCGATGGAGCGGTCGAACTCGTAGCACTTGAGCTAGGCGTTTGCGATGAAGAGGGGGAAGATGATGCGGCCCCACCACACGCGGAGAGAACAATGGCAAATAAAGTTAGGAAAAAACTAGACTTTACCTTTGAATGCATATAGCACCTCCATATGATTGAAAATTATTATACATAATAAATTAATGTTTCTGAAAAAAATTTAAATATTTATCATAGAATGAGGCACTAAGTTCCCTTTGAAAATGAAATTATCTCGTTATATAGGACACAATTTCAAAGCAATGATGATTTTATGAAAACGCTTTCAATTGTGATTGAATATGTCTCATGATGTAGATTTACCTAATTATTTGTCATGTTTTTGTTTGGTTTTTCTCTCTAAAGAGGTTCGTTGTTGTAATTGTTGAGGTGTTGTTTATAATTTAAAAAAGCCTTGGAGGTTTTTATGCATAGGAATATTTCAGTTTTTACTATCTTATTAGGGTTTTTGTTGAGCGCTTGTGCTGAAGCAAACACATCCTCATTTTCAATTAGCTCAAATGGATCGAGCACATTAAGTGAATCGTCCAATGACTTATCATCCTCAATTCTTAGTTCGGGGATGAATGAAAGTTGTGAAACGATTGTCCCAAGTAGTTCGAATGCAAGAATGTCGACACGTGCACTTGAAACTCAACCCAATCAATCTTCCCTTGAATCTTGGTTTGATGAAACAAAATCCAATAAAATAAACCCAACAATTGATTTGTCCACCACAACATTAACAAGTCAGGAGCGGGTTGATTTGGATCTTGCCGCTATCAACTATACATTAGGTATGTCGCTTCCATCGACTGGTACGAATCGTAGTGCGTTCACGTGGGACTCTTCTCACCCAGACATTATCTCCGCTAAGGGGGCTTATATAAATTTAAAACCAGGAGATGAACCTGTTGATATTACACTTACGGTAACTGCTAAACATGGAAGTATCACGGGAACTCGTGAGTTTGTTGTGAATGTGCAACCAACGCCAGAACAAGTCTTATCAAGAAGTGACTTACTCCCTTTTGTTAATACATCTGAGGAATATCTTGTGGTTGATCAAGAAAATATTCCGGTTTATTTTACCGACACTGGAACCATCCCCTATATGGATGTTGCAACCTTTATGGAAATGGTTGATGGGGCTGTTGATTTTGAAATATTAACATTCACTGAAGAGGAAGACATTTTAACCGTTGCCTACACATTAGAAGATGAAGATGAAAATCTAGAACCTATCTTCTATGAATATGAGGCCATCCTTGATTTTGAATTAAATACTTTTTCTGTAGAAGACTTTAGTTTCTTTGGCAACTATGTGAAATCGACGGAAACAGATTTTTCTGACGGGTTAGTTTTCTTGGGTGGAATCGGCAATAATGCGGAATTGGTGACGATTCCCCTTAATGATTATCGAATTGATTTGGTCAGACATAACGGCGAATACATGATGCCAATTTCAATTTTAAACTTACTATTTTTAAACGCGATTTACTACGATGTGTATTATAACGGCGATAAAATCTATGGTTTTGATACATTTACCGCCCTTGATAGTACTAGTCCGGTTTTAACTGAAATGAAAACGAGTAGTTTTAACTCGGAGTCGATGTCCCTTGATTTACGTCAATCCACTTATCATTTCCTTGCCTTGGCTTTTGATTATTTTTATGGTTTAAAAGATGATAAAAACATTGTTTCTTTTTATGATTACTTAGAAGAATACGCTGATAAAATTCTCACAGGCTTGGATAGAAATTTATATTCTGGTTTGTTTGGTTTTGCTTATGGATTGGATGATTTACATACATGGCACGAGGCTACAGGTTTTTATGAACCAACCAGTTACACAATTCCGTTAACTTCGTTATCGCAACTCGGTCGCCAAACTCAAAACTACTATCAAGGCCGTTGGGCTGTCGAAGACTTGATGGAAGCAGCGTATGGGGTAAATGCGAACGGTAGTCCGATAAACCCGCCAGCGCTCCGTTTGATGGACGATGACCAAATTGCCGTTATCTTTATTCGAGGATTTACAGTCGATACGCCTAATGAAGTTAAATCAATCCTATGCTCACTTCCAGAAACGGTTGAAAGCGTCGTCATGGACATCTCTTATAACGGCGGTGGTAATGTTGGCGCTGTCTTGCGTTTATTCGGCTACATGACTGAAGAAAATATTCAATTTAGTTCCATGAATCCTGTGGACGGATCGGCGGCGACTTATTTTTATGATAGTACCTATGCGGCTTTTGATTATGATTGGTATGTGATGACCTCTTCGATAACCTTTAGTGCGGCAAATTTAATGGCGTCAATGGCAAAAGAAATGGGTGTTGCCACCATCATTGGGACACAATCTTCGGGTGGGGCAGCTTCCATTGGGTTGTTTGTGACACCTGATGGCACCATGTTACTAAGAAGTACTTTAAACGTCTTTGCAAACGTGACTGTCGATGAAAATGGTAACCGCACCTATACAAGTGTTGAACCTGGTGTTCCTGTCGATTACACATTAACCAATCCATTTGATAATGCAGCAATCACAAATTTAATCAATCAAATCCGTAGCGAAAGAAGTTAATTCATCGTTGAATTCTTAATTGATTTCATTTTGCTTTTTGGTTTTCAATTACATTATTAAATATTTTCTTAGTTCTATGGCTCTTCAATTGGAAATGTGGTGTATGGCTTCTTTGGTTATAATATATCCATGAAGATTAACCAAGAGAATTCTATCAATGAAAGAATTAAAGATTTAGTAAACATAAACACCTTCAATATTAGCCTAGCTCACCAAATGATTGACTTTATCCAAAGCAATCCCCCTTTTATTAAAAAGACGCACCTTGTTAAGAAAATAAATGACGATCATCTTTCAGATAACGAAGCGTATCAAGCGTTGTTATTGAACAAATTCCAAAAAGATCCTATTCTTAAGCAACATCCAGCATTGCTTTCTTCATCAATTAATCCTTATGTTTTTCAACTTGATCCCCAATCCTATATCAGCAATCCATTTTATCAACGAGTTAAGCCGGTCCCGATTACCCAAGGAAAATGGCAGCTAGATTATGAAACTTATTTACCTTTTCAAGGTGTCTTAACCGGGGATGTCATCTCCAATCGAACCCAACACTATCTAGATGCTACTCCAATAGGATATTTTTCCGAGCCCTTTTATTATCTTGTTATCAAGCAACAAGAAGTCACGTGGATGAGTGTGACACCGTTTGAAATCAATACGATGAAGCCAGTCATCGATAAAATGAACGGAAAGGTCGTCACCCTCGGCTTAGGATTAGGCTACTTTGCGTCGATGGCAGCGTTGAAACCAGAAGTAAAGGAAGTGTTGGTCATTGAAAAAGATCAACACGTGATTGACATCTTTTTAAAACATATTTATCCATATATAGAAAACAAAGAAAAAATCAAGATTCATCATCAAGATGCATATGATTATTTAAAAACCAACGCACATGATTTTGACCACCTCTTTGTGGATATTCATCACACTGCAGAGGATGGGTTACCTATGTATATAAAAATGAAAAAAATTGAAAAGTTGTCTCGTTCTGGTCAATGGCACTATTGGCTTGAATCATCGATTCTTGCTTTGTTTAGAAGATATATGATTATCTATCTGCAGGAGCAAGTTTTAGGCTTTGATTCAAGTCACTATCAAGAACCAACCACCTTAGAGGATCACCTATATCGGGGGTTGTATGACGCGACCGAAAATGTCTTTTTTCAATCAATAGAGGATTTAAATCAATGGTTAAGTATTTCTTCAATTCAAACACTATTAACCGCTATTCAATTGCCTGATGGGATCAAAGAATCAAGATAATCACCAATCAAAAAACCGCAGGCTCATGCTTGCGGTTTTGATTGGTTGATTAGTCGTCGTCTCGGTCGTTTTTGTCTTTGTGGTAATCACGTCCGCCATCGCGGTCATGATCTCGAGAGGACCCTTCAAATCGATAATTATAAACCACGTCACCATTTTCATCGGTGTAGATTAATACTGTTGCTTTAAATTTTTCTTGACCGACACGGGCTTGAATACGGACAAGTTGGCCACCAGTTTCCTCGTGAAGCTCACTCTTAAATTTGTACATTTCTGGCGCGGCATTTTCTGATTTGATAAATAGTTTGATCTCAGTTTCGCCGTCAGCTTCGGTTTCAATTTCAAACGCCATCTTGGAGACTTGACCATCCACTTTCATGATCACTTGATATTCAGTTTCATCGACTTCAGTTTCGGTGGTGATGTTAATCCAGTTGTTTTCGTCTAATGATAAGAAGTACTTGGTTTTGATTTCGTCAGCTTCGGTTTTGGTAAATCCAACCAATTGATATTCTAATTCACCGACGACCGCCAAACCGGTTAAGGCTGTAACATCGCCTTCATCGGTTTCTTCACCTAGTTCACGGTCGCGATAATCACGATATTCGTCTTTGTCTTCTTCGTCAATTTCGTCGTTTTCTTCATCTTCTAATTCGTACTCATCATCCATGTCGTCACGGTCTTCTTCGTCATCTTCTTCATCTTCGTCGTCACCCCTTCGCGCTTGTGGTTCAGAGGTTGGTGGTTCGGAATCCTCGGATGAAATGGATTCTACACTGGTTGGTTCAGAGGTGACTTCACTGGATGTCATTTCCGATGAAGAAGGAGAAGGTTCTTCTTCAACCACACCGTTGAAATAGAGTGTAAAGACCGACGTGGTGCCATCTAATCCGGTGATGGTGACAATCGATTTAAAGTCATATGCTTCACGGTCACTTTCTACTAATTCGGTTTGAATAGGGTTCTCCGTGAGTAATTGATTCATCATTCCTAAATACGTGTGAACTTTATCAATGGCAGCTAACTCTTCTGTTTCCGTTAAGCGGCGATCCTTGCGTGCTGCGAGGGTTCCACCTTGAGATCCGCTTAAGGCATCGGTTAATAATGATGCAGCGGCAGAGGCTTTGACAGCATAATCTTCATTCAGCACCAAGGCGGGTATGCCATCGGTGACTGAACTTGAAGTCATGACGGAGTTGAAAGAACAAGAGGCTAAGACAACCAATGATCCAACGGATAATATTAATTTATTCATGTGTTATTCCTCGTTACAAATTGATTGTATACCAATTCTAAAAATATTTCATTAGTTCAGAATTGTGTTGGTGGTTTTAAACTTCGCCATGAATTGATGTTTTGAATGTGGTAGCTAATGGTTCATCCAACATCAATTATTGATTGTTGGTGATCGCTGATAAGTATTTTATCCACGCCGAAGCATTTTCTTCACGAAAGAACTGATTTAAAAAATCAATGAAGTATTGATGCCTGATGATAGCCTCTTTCTTTCCCGGCTCCGTCATCATTAAGTCTTTTAATTTGAGAAGTTTGTCAAAGAAGTGATGGATGGTGTATTGGGATCCGTGTTGACGATACTGGTTGGCATCGGTTAATGCTTGAGGAAAGACCTCGCGATTAAAAAAGGGTTGGCCCTTGGACATGCCATAAGCGTAAACCCTTAGTAATCCATTCGCACCAATCGCATCACACATATCCGCATCAGAAACAATTTGACCTTCTAATGTGATGGGGCGAATACCCTCTAAATATCTGCTATAGCCAATCTGTTTAATGCTTTCAAGAATCTTGTGTTGTTTGATCGGTGGAATCGCGCATTGGGTCATGATGGTGATTGCATTCTCATAGATTGATGCTTTGTCGATACCCACGAGT
>DBCA01000069.1 GCA_002292805.1 Caryophanales bacterium UBA970 | reverse complement strand
CCAATACCATCGCCATTTGCATCATAAAACGATTGAATAAAGATTTCATACCAAACAGAACCATCCTCATTGCTGATTTGTTCGATATCATAAGAAAAACTTGGGGTGGGATTCACACACCCAGAAACGATTGTCGATAAGACAATTAGTAAAGACAAACCAAAAGGTTTTTTCATCATCAACCTTTGATGGATCCGCCGGTCACACCTTCAATGTAATAACGTTGCATGAAGACGAATAGCAATGTAATCGGCAAAGCGACTAAGACCGAACCTGCAAGGAAGGTTGTAAAGTATTGGGTGATGTTTTCTCGTTGGGTAATCCACACCAAACCGACTGCAACGTTGTAACTTTCAGTATTATCCAAAAGAATGACGCGAGCGAAGATATAGTCTCCCCATGGTCCAATAAACGACGTTAAGGCCGTAAAAATCACAATTGGTTTGGATAAAGGAAGAATGATGTGCCAGAAAATTTGTGAACGTGAAGCACCATCAATCATGGCCGCTTCATCAATGGCCTTGCTAATCGTGTCAAAATAACCTTTTGCAATGTAATAACCAAAGCCAGCACCACCAGAGTAAATAAAGATTAAGCCCCAAATATTGCCAGTTAGATTCAGTAATTTCAAAATATTAAAGACAGCAATCATCGACATAAATCCTGGGAATAATCCAAGTATAAGAATCAGTTGCATCATCGGTAAACGCGCACCAAAACGTAGACGTGAGAAGGCGTAACTGGTGAGTAACACCATGATCGTGGAAATCACCATCGTAACAGTCGCGATAATTAATGTGTTTAAAAACCATTGAGGAAAGCGAATGGAGGTTTGAGCAAGCGCAACAGGATCAAAAAGGTTTATATAATTTTGTAAGGTGTAACTTTGTGGGAAGAAGTTCACTTGAACTGAACCCGGTTCTGCTCGGAACGATTGAATCACCAACCAAAAAATAGGAATAACCCAAATAATGGAAAGAACTGTTAAAAAGGCATAAACAAGAAGATTGGAAGTCGTTTCTAAAAACTTTTTACTACCAAATAAAGATGGTTTCTTTTTCTTGATTTCAACCATTATTGGAATGCCTCCTCATCTTTAACGCCTTTAATCTTGGAGAACATAATTAACGAGATGAAGCTTGAGATGATAAAGATAATGATGCCTAATGTAGAGGCCATTTTATAATCTTGTTCAAATAAGGTTAATTTAAATAACCACGTGACGAGTAAGTCCGTTTCACCAGCCTGGAATAACGTTTGTGAACTTGGACCCCCGCCGGTTAAGAAGTAAATCACGCCAAAACTATTGATGTTACCAATAAATGCAGTCAGTAAAGACGGACCCGTCACAAAGAACATATAAGGCATGGTGATTTTAAAGAATTTGGTGACCGTTCCCGCCCCATCAATGGTGGCACTTTCATATAGGTCTTGGGGAATGTTCATTAAGATCCCAGAGGTCATCAACATCGTGTAAGGAACCCCAACCCACAAGTTGACGATGATCACGGTGATTCTCGCGTTTTCGGCGATGCCTAAGAAACTGAAACCTTCATTAACCCAACCGAGTTCAACAAATAAACTCTTTAACGGTCCTAAATCATTCAGGAAGAAGTTAATAACCAACAAAGAAATAAATTGAGGTACAGCGATGGTGATGACAAAAGCCGTTCGCCATAACTTCTTTAAGCGAATCCCTTTTTTGTTGATCATCAACGCGAGAATGATGCCAAAGAAATAGTTAAGGAAGGTGGCAAAGAAAGCCCAGATAAAAGACCATCGTAGAATCGCAACCAAGGTTCCTGGTAAAAAGCGATAATAACCGGTTTGCCCCGAAAACATCGCGATAAAATTATCTAAACCAACCCAAGTGAATAACGTGCCAGGGGGTTGATGGAAACGATCAAAGTTAGTGAAAGCTAACAGAATCATGAAGATTAACGGCAAGACCGTGAAGGTGAAAGCAAAGATGGTTGGAAAGGTTAAGACCGTGATATGAAATTTATGGTTGAGAAGTTCATCTGCGTCTTTTTTGAAACCTTGTGGTTGTTTGCCTTCTGAAACGAGTAATTGATTTTTATAGGCAGTTTCGATATTCAAGGTATAGGCATAAAACAAAGCGAAGACGAGGAGTAGAGCCGCAATCGAGAACAACAACACCAACATGGAGTTATCGCCTTCAGTCGCAGGAACATAACAATTACACGCTTCATCAAACCCAGCTGGGGTGGTGATATCCGTACCTAAGGTTGTGAACTTAATAATATACCGCCAAAAGACGGTAAAGATGGATGTGATAATCCCAACTTGAATCAGAAAATAACCAATTCCCTTGACGTATTGTTTATGGAAAACGGATCCCCAACCCATGAAGAGAAAGGATAGCCTTGTGTGGATATTACCTTTTCTGAAGATACGTATGTAATGGGCAAACATACGATAAAGCAGAATAAAAAATTGAATAATTCTTTTACCAAAGTTTAGGATAAACAAACCAATTGAAATGGCGATAGAAGAGAAAAAACCAAAAATACTTTTTCCTAAGGAAACCAACATATCCCAAATGGATAGTGGGATCCAAACATAAAAAGGCATACTTTTGGATTCATCTTTCATAAAAAGTCTCCTTTGATTTATGATAACAAAAACTCAGGATAACGGAT
>DBCA01000092.1:3727-4212 GCA_002292805.1 Caryophanales bacterium UBA970 | reverse complement strand
AAAGAAGTGTTTATCAAACTCTATCGTGAAGGATTGATCTATCGCGGAGAACGCATCATCAATTGGGACCCTGAGCAACGCACCGCCTTAAGTAATGTTGAAGTCATTCATAAGGAGATCGAAGGTCATTTATATTATTTAAAATATCATCTCGTTGATCGTAGCCAAACCTTGATCGTCGCGACCACTCGTCCAGAAACGATGTTCGCTGACGTTTGTTTGGTGATCAATCCTAAGGATGAACGCTACACCCATCTTTTAGGAAAAATGGCGATCAATCCAAGTAATGGCGAAGCCATTCCTATCATTGCTGATGATTATGTCGACACGAGTTTTGGCACCGGGGTGATGAAGTGCACGCCTGCCCATGACATCAATGACTTTGCGATTTCTGAACGTCATCATCTTGCTCGGCCGATGTGCATTGAGAAGGATGGTTCAATCAATGAACGTGGTCTTCAATTCAAAGGATTAGATCGATTTGA
>DBCA01000092.1:0-3660 GCA_002292805.1 Caryophanales bacterium UBA970 | reverse complement strand
GTTGAAAAAATTGAACCGATTCAACACGCGGTCGGTCATAGTGAACGCAGTGATGCCATAGTTGAACCTTACTTATCTAAACAATGGTTTGTCAAAATGAAACCTCTGGCAGAAAAAGTTTTGCAATTACAAAAAAGTGATGACAAAATTCGCTTTTTCCCAGACCGTTTTGAACAAACTTTACAACAATGGATGGAAAAAGTCGAAGACTGGTGTATCTCACGGCAATTGTGGTGGGGGCATCAAATTCCTGCTTGGTATCATAAAACCACCGGTGAGGTGTACGTTGGGGTGGAAGCACCAAAAAATCTTGCTGACTATGAGCAAGATCAAGATGTCTTAGACACATGGTTTTCCTCTGCGTTATGGCCTTTTTCTACGTTAGGTTGGCCAGAAGATCATCATTTACTGAAGAACTATTTTCCCACCTCGACGCTCGTGACAGGGTATGACATCATCTTTTTTTGGGTGGCAAGAATGGCATTCCAATCCCTTCACTTTTTAGGAAAAAAACCATTTCATGATGTGTTAGTTCACGGAATTATTCGTGACGCCCAAGGGCGAAAAATGTCAAAATCATTAGGCAATGGGGTTGACCCGATCCAAGTGATTGACCAATATGGGACGGATGCTTTACGGATTTATTTGGCAACCAACTCTAGTCCTGGTCAAGACACACGTTACATTGAAGAAAAAGTAGAAGCGCAAGCAAATTATTTAAATAAAATTTGGAATTCCGCAAGATTTATCATGAGTTATCTTCCCGATAACTTTAAACCCCAACGATTATTAAGAGAACATCTTGATCCATTACAACTTGGCATTCTTCATCGCTTGAATGAACTCTTAGCGCAAGTGAAGACGAATTTATTAAAGTATGAGATTGGCTTTGCTTCATCCTTGATTTATCAATTTGTTTACGATGAATTTTGCTCTTGGTATTTGGAGTTTTCAAAATTAACCTTAAACCAACCCGATGAATCGAAGAAGACCACGACGATGAATGTTCTTTACCACGTCCTTAAATCGATTTTGGTTGTCTTGCACCCATTTGCTCCCTTCATCAGTGAATCGATTTATCTTCAATTGCCAGGCCATCTTGAATCGATTTATCTTGAACTCTATCCAAGTCCATTGGTCTTAGGCCAGGTGGATGAAAGTTATGGATTACTCCAAGCGATGATTACGGATATTCGCAGTTTCAAGGTTAATCACCAATTAGCGCCGAACGCCAATTTAAAGATTGCCATCCATACCAATCATCCTGCGGTCATGCAAGCCATCTTGCCCTATGTTGAACGCTTCAGTTTTTCAACGGTCATCGAAGCAAGCAGCAAGGACAGCAACCTCACCTCGATGACGAGTTACCTTTATCCCCAAGGGAAAATGTATGTTGAACAAGTGATTGATCCGGTGAAGCTAAAAACCCAGTTAACGGAAACGCTTGCCCATCTCACCTCAGAAATTAAACGGGCTCAAAGTATGTTAGCCAATCCACGATTTATTGAAAAAGCGCCCCAAGAAAAAATCAAAGAAGAAAAAGATAAGTTAGCATTGTTTGAAAAACAATTCCTTGAAACCAAAGAAAAATTAAAGAAAGTCGGTTAAACATTGAATTTTCCTCCTATTCACAACTAAGGAGGATGGCGCTTTGGAAGAATTATCTCAACAAGACATGATGACCTTATCAGGCGGTGAACCTGTGTCATTAGCTGCTGTGATGGCCGTCATGATCGTGGCGATTTCTGCCGTCATTGTTTATCGATTGTTTATGTCATCAACAGGAAAGGCAACCATTCCTGGTGGATTCCAATTTGAATGGAAATAAGCGAATTGCCGATTTAGCCCCTTTCGAAAGGCCGCGAGAAAAAGCTTTTGCTTATGGGGTTAAAACGTTATCAAGCAAAGAACTTCTCGCCTTAATGATTGGTTCTGGCGTCCGGGGCCATTCGGCATTGGTGATTGCCGATATGTTATTAAATCGATACGGAAGTTTAATCGGATTGATGCGCGTTCCCTTGCATGAATGGTTGACAATCCCTGGGTTTAAAAAAACCAAAGCGATTCAACTCTTAGGGATGTTTGAATTGTTTCAAAGGATTGAAAAACACGAATTACCAACGGTAAAGCTCAATGACCCGGCGATGGTTTATCGTCACTATCGTTTACGGTTAGGAAGCTTGCTTCATGAGCAATTGATCATCATCAAATTAAATAACCAATATCATTACACGAGTGAAACCTTGTTTCGCTTGGGATCCCAATCTTCTTTGCAACTGGATTATCGAGATTTGTTTGTGGATTTGTTAAAAACCGACACCAAAAAGTTCTTACTTTTGCATAATCATCCTTCTGGGGATGTCACCCCTTCCCAAGAGGACATTCGAACAACGATTGATATCCAGCGGGAAGCGAGAAAATTAGGGTTTATGCTCATTGATCATTTGATTATTTCTTTTCAAGGGTATTTCTCGATGAGACAGGAAAAAATCATCTGATTAATCGTTGACGTTAAATAGTCTTTTATGCTATATTAATCACGTTGTCGCCTCACGAGCTACAACCGCCTCTCAAGGTATTGAACGCATCGAAAGATGGACCGTCGGAGCGAGTCTGAGTGAAAAGGAGGTTTTTATGTACGCAATCATCATCACTGGTGGTAAGCAACTTCGTGTCGAAGTTGGTCAAAAGATTTTCGTTGAGAAACTTACTGCAGAACCAGGGGCTAAGGTCACGTTTGACCAAGTGCTTTTGGTCGCCGACAAAACCGTTAAAGTTGGTAATCCAACGATTAAGGGTGCTTCGGTTACAGCTAAGGTTGAAAAGCAAGGTTTAAGTAAAAAATTAACTGTTTTTACTTACAAATCCAAGCACAACGTTCGCCGCACACTAGGTCATCGTCAACCTTATACCAGCCTAGTTATTGAATCCATCAACGGGTAATGAGACTATGATCCAAGTCAACATCATCCGTAGTAATGAACGCTATCGAATGATGAAAGTGACTGGTCATGCTAATAGCGCCCCTTATGGAGAAGATCTCGTATGTGCTGCGGTTTCCGCGGTCATGACGGGTGGTATGAATGCTTTGAATCTCAAGGCAGTCAAAGTCAAGAATATTGAGGGTTTAAGTGAAATTCAAGTCACCAATCCTCAGGATCAAGCAAACCAATCTGTCATCCATGTACTAGCCATTCAATTACAAACTATCGCGAATGACTATCCAAAATACATTCGCATCCAAACCAAGGAGGAAAACGTATGAATTTATTTAAATTAAATCTACAACAATTCGCATCGAAAAAAGGTGTGGGTTCTACCACGAACGGACGGGATTCTGCTGGTCGTCGTTTGGGCTCTAAGGCTTCCGATGGTCAAACAGTGACTGCTGGAAGTATTATCTATCGCCAACGCGGTACAAGAATTTATCCAGGAATCAATACCAAAAAAGGTGGAGATGACACAATCTTTGCTACTAAATCTGGCGTTGTTAAATATCAACGCTGGGGAAAAGATCGAACGAAAGTTAGTGTCTTAGAAGCTACTGCAAAGTAAAGAAATAGACCACTTCAAGTGGTCTTTTTTTGTTATACTTAATTCATGAAATTAATCTCGATTGTTGTCCCAATGTACAATGAGGAAAAAGTGATTCCTTTGTTT
>DBCA01000057.1 GCA_002292805.1 Caryophanales bacterium UBA970 | reverse complement strand
TCCGTAATTTATACTCTCCAGAACATTCGGGTAAAGTTCACCGTATTCATCAATCACTGAAAGCCAATCACATCATGACGCGTGATGTGGATTACTTGCTTGATCCTGAAAATAATATTCAAATCATTGACCAATTTACCGGACGGATTTTAAAAGGACGAGAATTTTCCGATGGCCTTCACCAAGCCATTCAAGCCAAAGAAGGGGCGATCTTTAGAGCGGAAACCATCACCATGGCGACCATCACCTATCAAAACTTTTTCCGCTTGTATAAAAAATTAGGTGGGATGACCGGTACCGCAAAGACTGAAGAAGAAGAATTCATTAAAATTTATAACATGAAAGTTCTTAGCATCCCGACCAACGTACCGATTCGTCGGAACGATGATGTTGATTTAATTTATGGCAACAAAGCTGCCAAACTCAAAGCAATCCTAAAAGAAGTGACCATGCGTTATGAAAAGAAACAGCCGTTATTGATTGGGACGCCTTCCGTTGAAGCTTCCGAAGAACTGTCAAGATTATTTAAAGATTCAGGGTTGCCTCATTCTGTGCTTAACGCTAAAAATCACGCCTCTGAAGCAGAAATTGTCCGTCGCGCTGGGGAAAAAGGTTCGATCACGATTGCCACAAACATGGCCGGTCGGGGAACGGATATTAAAATTGATGATGAAGTCAGAGCCTTGGGTGGTTTATGTGTCATTGGCACCGAACGCCATGAAGCCCGCCGTATCGATAACCAATTACGAGGTCGTTCGGGCCGTCAAGGTGACCCTGGTTACTCACGGTTCTTTGTTTCCTTAGAAGATGATTTAATGATTCGTTTCGGTTCAGATGGATTACGAAATATGTTTAAGTCCTTGGGTGAAGAAGCGATTGAAAACCGCTTATTGATGAACGCGATTACCGGCGCTCAAAAACGTATCGAAGGTCAAAACTTTGATGTTCGTAAAAACGTTTTGGATTACGATAACGTCTTAGCCAAACAACGAAGTGTGATTTATCGTAAGCGCGATGCGATTTTATTTGCCGATGATGTCACCGATATTATTAACGAAGTCTTTAACAATGCCGGGGCATCATTTGCCTCGAAAGCGGTGATCGCGGACGACCGTACCAAAGCAATTGACGGAGAAAAACTTAAGAAAATGTTGGAGCCGATGTTTTTACCTGCAGGTAGCATTAACGCGAAAGCGTTTAGTGAATCCCCTGTGGAAGAAGTTGCCGAAGACATCACTGTGCTTTTAATTAATCGTTATAAACTCGCCATCAAAGACTGGCCAGCGGAAGTTGTCAAAGGTTTGCCTCGCCAAGTGTTGTTAAAAATGATTGATGTCAATTGGCCACGGCATATTGATGCCATGGATCACTTAAGACAAAGTATTCATTTACGTAGTTACGCCCAAAGTAATCCGCTACAAGATTATGTCAATGAAGGTTTTAAAAACTTTAAAGAACTCAATGAAAAAATCGCCGTTGAATTTGTGGGTGCGATGCTCACTGCAAAACTTGAAATCAAACCCAAAAATCCCTCGATTAATCTAGCTGTACCCTCTGGAGATAACAAAGCATGATAGATATTTCGGTCTTCAAGTCGGAGTTAAATGATTTGGCTGTACTTATTCAGCAAATCAGTGAATCTCTTTGACCTTGGTCAATTAAAGCAACACATTAAAACTGACGAAGCGTTGATGGATGAACCTCATTTTTGGGATCATCAACGTCAAGCAAAAGTCGTCATTCAGCGTTTAAATGAACAAAAGTTTTTTTTAGAATCCTTAGAAAAACTGCAAACCAATCATCATCATTTAACAGAACTTTTTCCCATGCTTGAATTAGAACCAACCTTGGCAAAAAGTTTTCAAAACGAACTCTTGGATTTAAAGAAATTAGGTAAGCAACTACAAAAACTTATCTTATTCAGAGGTGAATTTGACCAATTGAATGCGATTGTGGAAATTCATCCAGGGGCTGGTGGAACGGAAAGTCATGATTGGGCCAACATGCTTTATCGCATGTATGTTCGTTATGCGGAAGCTAATCAATTCCAAGTGCAAATGCTTGACTATCTAGCGGGAGAAGAAGCAGGGATTAAGAGTGCCACGATGCTGATCAAAGGAACACGAGCCTATGGATTATTAAAGTCAGAGAAGGGTGTTCATCGCTTGGTGAGAATTTCCCCATTTGATTCCAATGGTCGTCGTCACACCTCCTTCGCATCCATTAACGTGATTCCTGATATTGTCGAAGATGTTGACGTTGAGGTCCAAGATAAAGATCTTCGAATCGACACCTATCGATCAGGTGGTGCCGGTGGGCAAAACGTGAATAAGGTTGAAAGTGCAGTCAGAATTACCCATATACCCACAGGGTTAGTGTCTTCATGCCAAATTGAACGAAGTCAAATTCAAAACAAAGAAAAAGCAATGCAAATGTTAAAAGCTCAACTTTATCAATTAAAAAAACAACAACAAGCTGATCACCTCGATCAAATTGTGGGTGAACAAAAAGATATCGAATGGGGAAGTCAAATTCGCTCGTATGTCTTTCAACCCTATATGATGATCAAGGATCATCGCACCGACTACCAAGAAGGTGATGTTGGTAAAGTGATGGACGGTGCGATTGATGGTTTCATTCGCTCTTTCCTAGAAATGGAAGCAAAAAAACATGTTAAAAAATAAACGGTTGATGAATGTTCTCATCATCATGACTGCAAACTTTTTACTTGCGTTTGCCAGTGCTTTCTTTCTTATTCCCATGAACATCGTCAATGGTGGGATGACCGGGTTATCGTTAATCTTTTTTTCTTGGTTTGCGATTCCAGTTGATCTAACCACGGCGATTCTTGCCTGGTCGTTTTTCTTTCTTGGTTTGATCATTTTAGGAAAAAAATTTAGTGCCCAAACGTTCTTAGCGACGATTTTATATCCTATCTTATTATTTTTACTCATTCGGTTTGTTGGTCCGGATTGGATTGGTTTTTCCATTGAAGATGAAACCCATCGTCTGCTGGCAAGTGTTTTTGGTGGTAGCCTGGTTGGCCTAGGCATTGGCATGTCTTTCTTGGTTGGTGGTAGCACCGGTGGATTTGATGTGATCATGTTGATTGGTCAACGATATTTTGATTGGAAAGCTTCGATAAGCTCATTTGTCATTGATGCAGTCATCATTGCCATCGGGATGTTTACATTCGGCATCATCACTGGCTTGTATGGGGTGATTTCTACCGTGCTAACCTCGGTGATGATTGAACTCGTTTTTGCCGGTTTATCAAAGGTTTATTTGGTGACGGTTGTTTCTAGTCAACATCAACTCATTAATCAATTTATCATTGATAAGCTATCAAGAGGGTCGACGATTTATCAAGCCAAAGGTGGATATTTACAACAACCCCAACAAGTCATTCAAGTGGCGATTCAACGACAAGAATATTTTGCATTAAAACAAATGATCGCCCAAACCGACCCATCCGCATTTGTGATGATCACCCAAGCTCGTTCGATTCTCGGATTGGGTTTTGATCCCTTAGCAGTACCCTTACCAACCTTCAAGAAAAAAGGAAAAGTGGCATGAGTCAACCGTTTAAAATTGTTTCTGCTTACCAACCCAAAGGCGATCAACCGCAAGCGATTACTGAATTGGTCAAGGGTTTAGAAGCACAAAAACGTTTTCAAGTGTTGCTTGGCGCGACTGGGACTGGAAAAACTTTTTCCATTGCCAATGTCATTGAAACAACCCAAAAGCCAACCTTGGTTCTTGTTCACAACAAAACTTTAGCCGGACAACTTTATGGAGAATTTAAAGAGTTATTTCCCAATAACCGCGTTGAATATTTTGTCTCTAACTTTGATTTTTATCAGCCCGAAGCTTATATGCCGAAGTCAGATACCTATATCGAAAAGAATGATGTGATG
>DBCA01000110.1 GCA_002292805.1 Caryophanales bacterium UBA970 | reverse complement strand
TTCTTGATTCATTGATAAGTCAGAAGGTTGCATGCTTAAAAATTGCCGAGTTCGTTGATTGAGCCAACCAGCAATTGCCTCTTTACCAGCATCATCAAAGGCTGTATGAAAGACTTCGGCAAAATAATCGCCCGCTAATCGAAACAAGTAATCTTGATTCACACTGATATCATCACGAACAAATACCCCATTTGCCATTTGGGATTGTGCACGCGTCACCAGGTTACCATTGATGGAAACTTCATCTTGATAATACGTATCGATAAAGACTTGATTACTCGCTTCACGTAGATCTAAACGATTTTGAATGCCTAATACACTTTCAAGAGCTAACTCAGTTTCACCACCAGCAGCCTCAAGTAATAAACTCAATGCAACATAGGCAGATAAAGGAGAATAGACAACGTTCTCACTGGTTAAAAATAAATCATTTGCGGTCAATTGAAAATAGTCTTCAACTGCAATGCGATAATCGGTATATTCAGGGCGACCAAATTCAAAATCTTCGGTTTGTTCTCTTTGCTTAAAAGAAGGAAAACTCACTTCATTTAAAGCTTGGAGTCCAGAAAAATCCTGTGGTAAAGAACCATTGGGTCTAGTGGCACCAATTAAAATCGAAACCATCACCGTGATGGTTAATCCCATCGCAAGTGTCGGTGTACCAAACATCACTAAACGTTGCCAAGGAAACTTGATTTTTTCTAAGGTTCGATTGAATGTTAAATGTGCTGTTTTTTTATTAAAGAATGCTTCGCCTGATGCTTTGATTTGTTCTTCAATCGTTTGTTTTTTCATGTTATTTTTTATAAATCACCTTTAACTTGGTTAATGCTTGTTGATATATTTTGTATACGTGTGAGAGTGAGGCATCCATCAATTTTGCGATATCTTCAAAACCTAATTCGTAAACAATTTTATAGGCTACAATTAGATTTTCTTCATCGTTGAGATTGTGGTGCCAGGTTTGAAATAAACTTCTACCATCCTCACGCGTTCCTGTATTATCGTAAGCTTCTTGCCAAGTATCGTCTTTGTTTCGTTTTAGTTCATTGAGCGCCGTTCGTTTCGCAATCATCACCATCCAGGCTTGAAATTTGCCTGCATCCCTTACCAGATGTCCCTTTTGATAGATTTTTAAAAAGGTATCTTGGAGAAGGTCTTCCGTGGTGGCTTCATGTTTGACAATTGATAGAATCACAACATAAAGTAAACTTCGAAATTGCTCATAAACTTCGTGAAATGCTTGGTGATCTCCTCTTTGAAAGGCAGAAAAGGTTTGAGGGTCCAGTATTTTCATTGGCCATTCCTTTGGTTGCCCGTATGCAATATAGACAAGTCAAAAGGGTATTTTTTTCCTAAATCTTCGTCAAACATTGAAACCAATCGTTTTCTCATATAAAATCATCAATGGACGGGACGTAGCACAGCTTGGTAGTGCGCTACCTTGGGGTGGTAGAGGTCGTGAGTTCGAATCTCATCGTTCCGACCATTTTTTATTTCTTACGACTTTTTAGTTCGTTTTGGATCAATTTTTTTGCAAGTTTAAGATCTTTGTCCGCTAATTGAATGTTTTTATCAACAATCCCTGCAATCGTCATCTTTTGATAAATAAATTCAGCAAAACTCGTATATGGCATCGGTTTATTCAATGGCCGATTTCGTTTCACTGATACAGACTTTGCATTACCTAAGTATTGATTCAATTCGGGTAATAAATCTAATAAATTATACGTCACATCTAATGTCACAACTGGATTAAACATGGATAACGCTTCATTAATCACATCAGGATAAATACCAATCGATTGTGATAACATTTCTGCCGTCACATATTTTTGTGTCGTGGTTGATAAAGCTTCTTGAATTTTCAAATAGATTTGTTTAGAACTCATACTTTCATTTTATGCTAATTGGTGACGATTTAGTATGCTTTCGCGCAATTAATAATAAATCTCTGCTTCCGGTCGTTTTTTCTTGGTAATCTTCTTTTAAGGTTAGTATGTGCATGCCGAGGGATTCTAAATGACCCACAAATTCATCGGTACTTAGGCTTGAATAAAAAAAAGAATGACCAAACATGTCACCTGTTATTTCTCCATGTTTCTTTCCATGCGTCATCAGGAAAATACCATTTGATTGAAGAGATTGTATCAACTTTGATATCACGGTTTTTTGTTGATGCAACGGTAAGTGAAAGAGACTATCAAACGCAATGATTGCATCATACTGTTGAGTTGGCATGTAGGTAAGGATATCACGACATAAGAAATCTGATCCTGGTAATTTCAATGCTTTTGCAAAGTTTATCATTTCTTGTGATGCATCAACGCCCGTCACTTGGCATCCATTTTTTGATAACCAACTGGCTATAGGATATCCAGTCCCGCAACCAACATCTAGCACGTTTGCATGATGAGGAAGTAATGGAAATAAATCCACAATACATTGATTGATTGTGGATTGGTCACGAAACTTTTTCCATTGTGTTGCAATCAGATTATAAGAATGGGTATTCGAATTAGCCATCAACTTATTTTATCCTAAAAAA
>DBCA01000106.1 GCA_002292805.1 Caryophanales bacterium UBA970 | reverse complement strand
GCAAGATGTCTTATTATTCATTGATAATATTTTCCGTTTCTCACAAGCGGGTAGTGAAGTGTCTGCATTATTAGGGCGTATGCCATCTGCAGTCGGATATCAGCCAACCTTAGCCACGGAAATGGGTCAGTTACAAGAACGAATCACCTCCACCAAAGATGGGTCAATTACCTCGGTTCAAGCGGTCTATGTTCCTGCCAATGACTTAACCGATCCAGCCCCAGCGGCAACCTTTGCTCACTTGGATGCGAAAACGGTTTTGGATACACAAACGGCTGCGTTAGGCATTTATCCTGCCATTGATCCTTTAGGGTCAACGTCGTTAGCATTAGACCCAAACATTGTTGGTAAAGAACATTACCAAGCAGCGGTTGGAGCCCAAAAAGTTTTACAACGTTATAAAGATTTACAAGACATCATTGCCATTCTTGGTGTGGATGAACTATCGGAAGAAGATAAATTGATCGTTGGTAGAGCCAGAAGAATTCGTAACTATTTATCCCAACCTTTATTTGTTGCAGAACCTTTTAATAATATTCCTGGTAAATTTGTCAAAATCAAAGATACGGTTCGCAGTGTGCAAACCATCCTTGATGGCAAAGGTGATCAACTTCCCGAAGGTGCTTTCTTATATGTTGGAACCTTTGAAGATGCAGTCAAGAAAGCGGAAACCTTAAAGTAACATGACCTTCCCCTTATTGATCATCACCCCTAGAAGAAAAGTCTTCGACGATGCAGTCGAACTTTTAAGTGTGGTCACCACCGCCGGTCAATTAGGGATTCTTGCTAACCACACGCCGTTATTAACCATCATGAAGACAGGACCCATGCATATTCAAACCAATAAAAAAACGATTTATTATGCTGTCAGTGGCGGAGTGTTATCGGTTCAAAAGAATCAAACGATTTTACTGGTGGATGCGATTGAACAAGCGGAAGAAATCGATGTGACCCGTGCTAAAGAAGCATTAAAAAGGGCTGAAGATCGCTTGAATGAAAAGAATCAAAAGATTGATGATGCCAGAGCAAAAGCAGCACTCACGAGGGCCCTCAATCGTATTCAAGTCGCAGAAATGTTTTCTAAAAAATAAATTTAAGGATTACGCTTTTTAAACTTGTTATTTCGGCTTTGGTAGCTAGGTCTTTTTCCTTCGTAACTAGAGGACTGTCCTGGTTCTCTTGGTGTACGACCTTGATAACCAGAAGATTGTCCTGGTTCACGTGGCGTACGACCTTGATATCCTGAAGATTGTCCTGGTTCACGTGGCGTACGACCTTGATATCCTGAGGATTGTCCTTCTGGACGAGGATTTCGACCTTGATAACCACTACTTCGAGGAGCTGAGGAGGAGGAACGATTATCATAACGCCGTGGGGCTCGGTCACCTTGATAAGGTTTTGGAGCATCGGTTTCAGTGCTAGAAGGATTGCCAAATGACCGTGGGGTTTGACTTGAGCCATATCCGCGACCACTACTGGAACGCGAAGATCCATAGGAACGTTGACCAGAACGTTCACGAGATTGATAACGAGGGCGATCACCTTCATCATCGCCACCGCCGTGCACGACTAAGGAGGAATCAAAGACAAAATCTTTCATAATCGATGGGGTTAACGACATCCCCGTATGACGATTGATCATGTGGAGTAAACTAGATTCTTCTCGGGAAACAAAGTTGAAGACATCGCCTGAAAATCCTGCACGTCCAGTACGACCGGTACGGTGTAAGAATGCTTCAGCAGTTTCTGGCATATCAAAATTAATGACGTGACTTAATTGATGAATATCAATCCCGCGACTTGCTAAATCCGTCGCCACAAGAATGCGAACATGTTTTTCTTTAAACTTCTTCATGGCGAATTGACGTTGGGCTTGGGACTGATTACCATGGAGTTCAACCACGGTATGACCTTGATGGGTTAAATTAAGAGCAGTTCTTTTCGCACCCCGTTTGGTTCTCATGAAGATCAAGACCGATTTAAGTTCGGGATTTTTAAGTAAATGAATGAGTAAGGAAAGCTTTTGATTCTTTTCAATTTTAATGGTTTGGTGAACAATCTTATTTAAAGGTTGACTGACTGGGGTAATCGCAATTCTGACAGGATCAAGTAAAAATGAGGAAGCTAAACTTGCAATTTGTTCAGGCATCGTTGCAGAAAATAACGCTGATTGTCTTGGTTTTGGAATCGATTGGAGAATGGTTTTGACATCCGGTAAAAAACCCATGTCTAACATTTGATCAGCTTCATCTAAGACCACCATCTTAATATAATTTGGATGAAAGGCGCGATCACGCATGAGATCGAGTAAACGTCCTGGGGTGGCAACAGCAATATCAACCCCTTGCCGTAATAAATTAATTTGACCAAATTTACTGACACCGCCAAAAAACATCCCGATTCTTAAATTACTGAATCGTGAGAGTGTCATGAAGGATTCTTGAATTTGTACTGCTAATTCTCTGGTTGGAACCACGATTAATGCTCTAACCACTCGTTTTTCAGGACGTGGTAAGGTCATTAACATTTGAATCATCGGTAAAGCAAAAGCAGCGGTTTTACCCGTGCCAGTTTGTGCAGTTCCTAAAACATCTTTACCAGCTAATAACACTGGAATGGCTTGTTCTTGTATGGGAGTAGGAACGGTATAGCCTTCTTTTTCAACGGCCTTTAATAAAGAATCGTTCAAACCTAATTTCGTAAATGACATGGTTGCTCCTTGGTGATGATCCACCAAGCAAACTGCCAGGAATCATAAACACAACTAGAACTATAACATAATGATGAAGAGAATGATAAAGGTTTAGATATTAGCTTTCATCCAACTAAAACGTTGGGTTAAGAAATTTCTTAAATAAGTGAATTGTTCATTGATCGTGGTCATGTATCTAAGCGGTTCAGGAATAGGACACCACCCTTCACATACATCCATCGGCCAGACCACAAAATTACTTTGAGAAAGTGTGGTTAAGCGAGATTCATTGGCATTTAAATATTCAATGATAAGAGGAAGCATCGAGGTTTCATAGGCGATGAGTTTGGCTTTGAATCGTGAACGAATGGCAGGAATTTTCATCATCAACGTAAAGAGTTCATTTTTTTCATCATTGGCCCAACCCCAATGGCCAACAGGTCCATAGTCGATGTAATCAGCATTGCCAAACGCTAAATCAAAATCCCATAGTGGCATGTGTTTGAGTTTTCCACCGGTTTCTTTCACCATATACACGGATCCCCAACCGACATCGACATTCTTCGAAATTTCTTGCATTAAAAAATAGTCAATCCAGTTGTCGACATCAATGTAGGTTTCGTAATTACTTTTACTGATGAGGGAATCCCGCATATCTTTGAAATAATTGCTCATGTAACGTGTGTGTCGAAATTGATAACCAATTGTATCAATTGGATTCGGTTCTTTAATGACGTAAGGTTTGTCGTTTAATCGAAACCATTCAAGATTTTCATTGCCTTGGTTTTGCACATACACTTGGAAATCAAGCTCAATCATAAATCCAGCATCATCCAAGGTTAAATTAGGTTCAATATCCAGCCGATTGTTTTGGAACTCAACACGTTCAATCAATAAATATTGCCCACGGTAACTTTGATTCAGATACAAATCGACAAACCGATAATCCAGTGTATACATTGATGTATCTAGTAACTTACTCATGTACACCATTAGACTATTACGAACCATTGAACGATCAAGATAATTCGCTAGCAAAATATAATTTTTTGC
>DBCA01000053.1:1430-3408 GCA_002292805.1 Caryophanales bacterium UBA970 | reverse complement strand
ATGACATCGAGCGGCCTCTTACAATATTATCCAGGTCGAGTTGACTCTTATTTTAACTTTCCAGTTTCTGTGACTGGCAATCGTATTGTGGACCGCGTTCGCCTACAACAAGGTTATGACCTTGCCAGAGTGAATGCTTTATTTAACCAAAATCTATTTGCATTAAGACCGGAGGCGATTGACACACCTTTCTTAAGTAATCACGATCAAAGTCGTGTCGCGGGTATTCTCTTTGTTGAAAACAATGAACTTTATCATAAGCTCCTTGCTTCGATTTACTTACTCATGCCGGGTCGACCCTTTATGTATTATGGTGAAGAAATCGGTCTTAAGGGATCAGGACGAGATGAAAATAAACGCTTACCTTTGATTTGGTCTGAGACCGATAAAACCGGTGAAACCAATCCTGCTTCTACCGCTGATTACAATATGAGTTTACAAGTCACACAAGGTATAGAAGATTTAAAAAATGTTCCAAATAGTTTATGGAACCATTATAAAAAAGTTATTTCCATTCGCAATAAATACAATGACGTTATTGAACGCGCCAATATTACCGCACTTAATTTAGATACAAGACTCTATACCCTTTCATATGATAATGGCGTTGATGATCTCACCATCATCACCAATGTGACGGGTGCTAATATTACCGTGAGCAATGCCAATGGTTTAACGTTGTTAGAAGGCATTTATCCTACCACGACTAAAGGAACGGTGAGTTCAGACTCAATCGTGATTCCTGCATTCTCAACATTGATACTTCAATAAAGGAGACTAACGCAATGGTGATTTTAAAAAGGTTTCTGCTTGCAGGCCTACTTTTGACTGCGTGTGGTACAAGCGTGCCAAACCAAACCATCACACTTAAGGTTTGGGGTCCTCAACAAGAACAAAACTTTTTATTTGGTGCAGCGGAACGGTATCTAACAGCCAACCCAAATCTTAATATCGAGTTTGAAATTGCCGCTGTTAGTGAAGTTGAATTAAAAGGCTTTTTAACACTAGATATTCCATCTGGTGCGGATGTCTTTTCATTTTTAGATGATCAATTACCTGGATTAGTGAGAGCAGGTGGTTTAGCTAAAGTTCAACAATTTAAGCAATCCGTGACAGAACGAAACATTCCCTGGACTGTCGACGTAGCAACGTTTGAAGATGAATTATATGCCTATCCATACACCGCTGATAATGGGGTTTATATGTTCTATGATAAACGCTATATTAGCGCAGATGAAATGACCTCACTGGACAGCATTCTAGAAAAAGCAGCATCTTTAAACTCCAAAATTAATATCGATCAGATGGGTGGCTGGGGGATGACGATGTGGTTTATACCTGAAAACACATTGGCGTGGGATGGTGAAACCCAAACCATTACCTGGAATAGTCAAAATGGAATTGAAGCTGCTCAAGCGATGATGCAATATTATGCGACAAATTTAATCATCGATACGAATGCATTAATTCCAACTTTATTTTTAGAAAACAACGCTGGTCGAATTGAATCTGGCATTATTGCCGGAGTATCGGGTTACTGGCAAGCACCTGATATTACCGAGATTTTAGGCGAACATATGGGCACCATTAAAATGCCAACGTATACCAATCCTGCTGGTGAAACTCATCAATTTGGTTCCATGGTTGGTGCCCGTTTAGTAGGTGTTAATCCTTTTTCTAATCAACCAGCACAAGCGCATGCATTTGCGAATTGGTTAACCTCAGAAGAAAATCAAACCATCAAAGCGATGGATTTAAAAATTACACCATCTAATTTAGCCTCTATTGAAGATCCTGTAATCCAAGAAATTGGACCGATTCAAGCATTGACCGCCCAAGGAGAATTTGGTTTACCCCAAGCAAAAGCAGTCTCGTCTTATTTTTGGATCCCCGCAGATGCGTTTGCAAAAGCGATTATCAATGAAGCCAAAGGCATTGACGCCAAGGTAATCACCGCACTCAATGCCGCGATAACCTC
>DBCA01000053.1:0-1384 GCA_002292805.1 Caryophanales bacterium UBA970 | reverse complement strand
AATCGCAACCTTTAAAGTCGAAGAAAAAAACAGACAATTACAATTAAGTTTTGCCAAGATTCCAGCTTGGTTAGCGACACTCGAAACCAGCGTTCAGGCTGTTAATTAGAAGGAACCCTTTATATTTTTATACGGGGTATACCCGTTAATTGGTTTAAGATTTGGTTTTAAAATCCAGCTTGTTTTGGCCGGTATTTCAATTGGTAACAAGATGCCATATGAGGTTAAGATTTCTTTTCCTGTGATTAAATCAACAAAGTGGTTGTGGCTTTTTAACATGGGTTCTGTGACTAGAATCGTTTCCTTAATTGGTTTATCGTGTGGATTCACGATCACCACAAGCGTTTCTTCGACTTGATCTGTTGTTCTCACATAAGCAATTAAATTGGTACTGTGAAGGAATTTAATGTCACCAATCCTTAATGATCTTTCTTGTTGTCTTATGCGAATGAGGTTTCGATGTAGAGTCAGATATTCGTTACCTTTTTCAACGACTTGCCAATTCTTCGTCGCTCGATTGAGAGGATCATCGCCACCTTGGGTGCCAATTTCTTCACCCATATAGAGGTTAATCGTTCCAGGTAAGGTGAATTGGAGGGTTTTAGCAAGTTGATATTCAGACCAATTCTTGAGGTCTGTTGCAATGCGACCAAGGTCGTGATTTTCTAAAAGAACCCACGATTTCAACATGGTGTCCATACCGGTTTCTTGAATCATTTGTTCAACATTGGCCGAAAACACGCTTGAAGAGACGTTTCCACGTATTGTTTGAATGATTAAATCTCGCAACGGTAATAACATCGTCGCATCCATCGAGGGTGACCAACCTTGAGGATAATTATTGAGTTCACCAACCACTAAGGATTGTGGATTCACTTCATGAGCCGCTTCGGTTAATTCCGTTAAATAATCGTACCCAAGTTCAATCGCGGTATCGAGTCTCCAACCAGCAACCCCTAACTTGATGTACCGCTTCACAATTGAATTAGGACCAGAAAACAAATATTCGCGTACTTTATCATGTTGTAAATTTAATTCAGGTAAGCTAGGTGCGTTGTGCCAAAGTCTAACCCCGGTGGGAAATTGATTGCCAAAGACGAACCAATCGCGATATGGACTATTAGGTTTGTTCGCTTCTAGAAAGCGTGGAGATTCAATCGCCATGTGATTAAAAACCCCATCCAAAACCAATTGCATACCTCTATCTTTGAGTTGTTGAATAAGTTTGGAAAGATCATTGAGGTTGCCATATTCTGGTGAAACTACTTCGTAATTATAGGTGTCATATTTGTGATTAGAGTAGGCTTCAAAGATTGGATTCAAGTAAACAGTTTGAATGCCTGAGGTATATAAATAGTCGATTTTAGTTGAGGTGCTTTTTAAA
>DBCA01000090.1:8380-9418 GCA_002292805.1 Caryophanales bacterium UBA970 | reverse complement strand
AATTCCAAACCTTTAGATTTATGGATCGTCATCAATTGAACGGCATTCTCACTTTGCTTCGGGGAAGCAATCGTTAAGTCCACGTCTAAGGATTGGCTTTCCTTTAAAAACTGCCCAAAAGCTTCGACGGTATACCCGAGTTCACTTAATTGACATGCCTTCAGCATCCAACCTTCAAGCCGAGCCATGTTCGCGGGTAAATCAGGTAAAGATAATAATTTTTCTTCGAGTTGAAGGTCGTTGACCACTCGCTGCATCCATTGATTCAAGGTCAAGGTTTTGCTGAGTTGAACCCAATCCTTGAGATTATCAAACAAGGAAAACGACGTGAGAGGTTTTTTACCCGTGGCAAATAAATACAAGTCCTGATCGGAGGTTTGATAAAGGAAACTTCTAAGCACAGACACATACGCTTGCTTGTTGGTATCTAGGATTTGCCCATCCTGAAAACGATTCACCAAGATGATCAGGTTGTTAAGCACCCTAAAGACATCGGAGTTGGATAAGTCTCGTTCTGCGAAGACTTCCAAAGGAATCCCAGCCTCATTAAACACTTCAATGAAGGATTCAAAATTGGTTTTTCGATCAATTAAAATCGTAAAATCTTTAAACGTAATGGGACGTTGTTTCTTATCCTCTACGTCTGCAACCAAGATTTTTTGATTGATTTTATCAATGATGTCTTTTGCAATAATGCGTGGTTCATTGAGTTGAGGATTGCTATCACTTTTTTCATACCGCAAAACATCCATCGTGTAGGTCAATCGTTCATCTTTCAAGGATTCGTATAAGGTTTGTCCTGCTTGTAAACGTTGGTGATGATCGTAGTGAATTCCCCCAAAGGCATCTGACATAATGTGAGAAAAGATCGCGTTGATGTCTGATAAAACCTCGGGTCGGGACCGGAAGTTTTCTTGAAGGATAATCTTGGTTTGATGTTTATCCTCACTGGATAGATAGTCCTTAAATTGATCAAACTTTCGTTTAAATAAATCCACATTCGCATTACGAAAGCGGTAAATGGATTGTTTGACATCA
>DBCA01000090.1:0-8323 GCA_002292805.1 Caryophanales bacterium UBA970 | reverse complement strand
TAAAAATGCATCTTGTAAATCATTCGTATCTTGGTATTCATCCACCATGATAAAACTGAATTGATGACGAATGGTTTCATAAATGGAAGGGACATCAAGCAATTGCTTGGCCAACTTGGCAATGTCAGCAAAAGGATAACGTTGAAGCTGACGTTTCTTGACTTCAAGTCGTTGATTGAGTTCCAAAAGAATCGCCAGGATTGCTTCCACATGCGGTTGGGTTGATTCGTAATGACCGACTTGCTTGCCAATCGGGACCATCGCTGCATCAGCTTTTAAGGCGAGAATGTCAACCTTTAAGCGGTCTCTGATTTGTTTATCTTCTTCGGAAATGGACTTTGGTTTCAAGCGAGGAAACGACACGAGTTGAATGGTTTTCAGTAAATCATCCAAGGTCGGTTGGGCCAACCAAAGCCGAGTTAAGTCATAAAAGAATGAGGTTTGTTCACTGCTTTCAAACGCAGAGGCTAGCTTTTGGATCAGGACAATTTCTTTACGATAATATCGATCAAGCTCTTGGAGTTTATCTTGTTTCCAAATCGATTCAAAGAATTCACCCACGTAGCGGCGATAATACCCTAACTTATCGTCAAGCAAGTCTGCTTGTTGATCGATCTTTAAGATAAAGGCTTTCAGCGACTCATCTTGGTTGATCACGTACTCTTGAATCAAGCGTAGGAATGACGTAGTAGGTTGTTCATATCGTTCTAGAAAAATCGCTTCTAAAGTTTGTTTCCGTTCAATGTCATAAAGGGTTTCTTCATAGACGCCGACGTGGGGACTGAATTGATACACATGACCGTATTTTTGTAGTAAATACAAGGCATAGGCATCAAAGGTCATGATGAAGGATTGATCAATCTCACTGGCAAGATAGTCGCGCTTCGCTTTTAAAAACTCTTTACGAATGCGTTGTTTCATTTCTGCGGCCGCGGCATTGGTAAAGGTTAATAGTAGTAAACGTTGAAGAGGAATCCCATCTTCTAAAACAAGTTTAATGACCCGTTCCGTCAGGACTTTGGTTTTACCACTGCCCGCACCCGCGGCAATAAGGACATCGCCAACGAGATGGTTCTTGGCAAGGAGTTGGGATTTAGTCAGTGTCGCCATCGGTATCCACCAATCCTTTTTTTGCCATTTCAATCGATTCAACATCCCGTGGTTGACGGAAACACGTATCTAAAAAAGGACAATAATCGCAGGAAGATTTTCCTTTGATGCGTTTTGGATTGATCGCGTAGGCTTGTTGACGAATGCCTTGGTTTGCTTGCTCTATCTTTTGTTTTGCCAAGGTCGCGTAAGCGGCGATTGTCTCTTTGGATTTGACATGGTTGGTCTTTCTAAACTCACCAGATTTAACGATCGACACCCCTTGAATAAACTGACTGGTGCCATCCCGGATGGTGTCATCAAACCATTGCAATTTGCTTCGATCGGCGATGGCAATCCCATCCAATTGCAAGGACTTAGGATATTCGTTGCCATCGATCTCAATGGTTTTAGGATCCATCGAAGTTTCAATGATGTGTTGAATGAATAATCCAAGAATCTCTTTGCCTTTAAACGACGGATGTTCTTGAAGCATCAAAGCATAAATAGGAAGTTGCAACGACCACCCAAACGGCAGGAGTTGTTCATCAAAGCTTTCAGCCCCAGATTTATAATCCACCACGGTTAAATACTCACGCCCTTGGTCGTCTCTGACCATGGTGATTTTATCAATATAGCCAACCAAACTTGTGTTCTGGTCATGCGGGTACACCATTTCTTTTTCCGCATCCACACTTGGTTTGTTCATGGCCTGTACATGTTTAAGATTAAATTCACAGACGCGAAGCAATTGTTTTCTTAAGTGAGTAAACAACATGATTTCTTTTGCCGTGAGCGACTTCTGATTCTTTAATGCTTGATCAAAGACGAGATCAAATTGAGATACATCCGTCCCCATGGTTTCAAAGACTTCATGAGCAAAGGTACCAAGATGCATATAAAATTCATCCTGATCCATCGGTTTGACTTTCAAGACACGGCCCACAAAGTATTTAAACGAGCACGCATAATAATCCTTCAGGGCAGAATAAGACAAGCGTAAGGGTTTATCGTTTGCATTGGCGTCGATCGGGGTGTAGGCATTATCAAAAAGATTCTTTGTGGTCGGAAATGCTTGTTGATACGTTTGTAAATAAGGACTCACTTCTTTGAATTGTTTGGCGATGTATTCATACTTCACTTTTCTCATCACGCCTAAACGTTGACTGTAATCCACACCTTCCACCACATGAGATCCTTCCACCACCTTCATGGACCATTCGTTGATCCAAGGTGAGGGAATCATGACTTTTCCATCGAGGATTCGGCAATACGAAAGATACCGGTGCGTCGATCTTGAGAATAGTGAGATGAACCGTTGGGTTTGCATCGCCTGTTCTTGTGAACTCGTCAACATCCCTAAGTTAGCCTTTTCCGCATCCCCTAAATATCCTTTGTCTCGGGTGGTGCTTGGGTAACTGCCTTGAACAAATCCAAGGACAAACACATAGTCATCATGACGGGGTGCATATTCCTTCACCACCTGGATTGCTTGTCGGTAACGTGGTTCTTTTAATCGGGTTTGTTGAAAGCGATGTCGTAGATAATCCAATTGACTTGCAGGACTTAAGCTTAACCCTTGGTACTCTTTCAAGAAAGGGATGGCCATCGCCCAATCTGGGTGAGTGGTGAACGACGGATTGGAAAGCAAGACCTTCAACTCCACACCACGTTCAAGTTCACGAAGGATGACTTGCATCAACGGGAGGGCAAAGATGGTTTCTTGACCTGGTAATTGAATCGGAATTTGAAAGTACTGGGATTGTCTTTTTAATTCATAATGATAGGCAACCCCAGGATCCACCAGCACCATCGAGGATAAATTTTTTCCTTGTTTAAGCTGATGCGCAACTCGGTTAAAGAATCCTGACACTTCATCTTCTAGGTTGCTATACACGTGAACTTCGCCGTGAGGTGGAATGGAATCCTTCTCGATAACATCAACTTGACTGCCTTTGTCTTGTAGATGATTAAGTAACAACTGATCATCAGGAAGATACCCATCAATCAAGATTCTTTTTCCTTGATACTTATGCTTAGAAAAAGGGTTGGTTTGAATCAACTTCTCTTGGATGAGCAATTGATAGACCCGATGCAGTGAGGCGTAAGGTCCTTGGTTGGTCAGCTGTTCAAGAGGGAAATGCCTTAACGTAATTAACAAGGTCCTCGATTCTTGATAGGACATTGCCAACGATTCCATCACCTTCTTGGTTGCCTGTTGATCATCAAAGTCAAAGGTAACATCGTTGAGGAATTGGTCTTTGGTGATGAGTTGAAACCGATAAGCCCAACTCGTTTGTTTAAGGTTTAAGTAGAATGTATGAAAAGCATAAGGCGCGATGATCACATCGACGTTGTTGAGGTGAGATTGAACATCTTTCCAAGGGAATGTACTCATCAAAATATGATTAATTATACCATGCGAAAATACGCCCATTGGGTGAACCAATAAGTGCGAATCTTAAATTTTGGTGACCGTTAAGGTGACAGCTTGATTCGTTAAGGTGGTGACGTTGACTTGATACCCAATCAAACTTTGATCATTAAACCGACCGGTTTGATGGTAGAAGAAACTTGCGTGGGTGGTTGTTGGATTGAAGGTGTCTCCTTGGCGAAATAATGTTGCATTGGTGGCCGTGTCACCATCGATAAAGGTATTGAGGCCACCTTCTTCAATCAAGTGAATAAGTTTATAGTTATCGTTTTGGGTATATTCAAGGGAATTGCTATGGGCGATGTAAGGGTAGCTCCCGCTGGTGTTGAGGGTATCGGTATACCCCAAGAATGCCCCAGTGCTATTGGAGTAGCGCGCAAGTCGAGCATCGACATGATAAATTTTAACCCCAGGCACCGTAAAGCCTTGAAGTCCATTGCCTGGATAAATGGCTTGAGAGTCCTTTAAATTAATACCAGTAGGTGTATAAAACTCAAAGATCAAATAATTATCAAATGCTGAGCCGTTCCAGCTATTGCCTAACAAGAAAAATTCACCAGTTGATTCAAAAGGGTTTAACGTGACCGTGGTCGTGGTTTGATTGCTGTTCAACACAAAGGGGTTTGCCCAACCAAGTAAATATTTCGAGAAGGCGTTGTGATCAACAATGTTGTAATCCATCATATCCACCCCACCGATTGCACCCCAATCCCCATCGGTGTACGTGTAGTAATCATCTAAACCAAATGCGTGACCTAGTTCATGGATATAGGTGTGGGCATCAATGCCATTAACTCCGTATCCTTCATGCATAAAATCATAACTTGACCATACCAAGGTCATACCCACAGGACTATTCACGTTTTGATTGCCATAGTTGTTGTAGTGCCAATAGGTGTAAGCCCAAAAGACGTTATCGCCTGCGCCAGAATAATTCGCATTGCTCGAATTTGGATTGTTGTACACCAAATAAACGGAATCAATGAATCCATCTTGGTCTGTATCGTATTCAGTTAAGTTACTGCCTGAAGATGTTTTATACCAACTGACGGCAGCATCAAGCATCGCCCAGGTTGGATCAAACGCATCAGCATAATTGCCTTGATTGGTGGTGAGGTCAGCAAACTGACTTGATGACCACGAGGAATTAAACCAATCGGTCACCACCCCAGTCAGTGTCAACGCGCCATAACTAGAGGCTTCATAATACGATTTAACAGAATGCCATGATGTTTCTGAGGCTAGTCCGAAAAAGGACTTTCGAATTTGTTCTCTTCTACTGACACACACAGAACCACATCGATAATCCGTGAAGGTCACAGGAATCACCAAAAGTTTGACATCCCCAGTGGTAGGTAGACCGATATTGTCACTGGCGTTTCGATATTGATCAAGATTGATGGTTGGAGAAATATTTTTGGTGTAGCCAACTGGAGCAACCTCAGAACTGGATGGGGCAACCGATGTTGAACTACTTGAGGAAATAGAGGTGGTGCTAAGTGAAGAGGTCACGCCACTGGATGTGGTCGTGGTGCTTGTGGTTGTTTCAGTCGAAGTTGTGGTTTCGGTCGAGGTTGTGGTTTCAGTCGACGTGGTTGTCTCTGTGGAAATCGTTGTCCCACCTTCAGTGGAAGAAAAAGGAATGCTTGGTAAAACAATCTCACACGAGGCTAACAATAAGGTAATTAAACCAATAGGGATCAATAAATGTTTTTTCATGGGGTTCTCTTTCAAGTTATTTTATCATTTTAAACTTTAAATGTTTTAAGATATAACTATGAGAAAGTTTCGATCCGCACCCTTAACATTCACCCTTCTCTTTTTAATAGGTACATTTGTTGTGCTCATTTTTTTGATGCAATTTGAAGGTGTGTCGGAATGGTGGACCATCACCATCGCTCGAATGTATCATCTATCGTTTGCTTGGTTATTTTCTTTAGTCCCTTTTTCATTGATGGAAATTATTGTTATCACATGGGCTGTTCTTGTTGCGATTCAATTGATAAAATCCTTCAGGTTTGCAATTCAAAAACAACCAGGTCCGTTTTTAAAATCATTGCAATCCGCATTGATCACGCTCTTGGTCATGACCAATCTTTATGTTGCGACCGCCGGGATGGCATACCGCCGTCAACCCGTCGTGATTCCTCAATTTGAGGGTGACGTGGTATACACCGAATATGTCTCCATCGTCGATTACTTCGCGGATCGATTCAATGAAGCCTCGACCCAATTATCCTTTGATGAAGACACAGGCTCGGTGATCAACCCTTATTCCTTGGATGAACTGAACGAGATTGTCGGTGAGGCTTTCCTCAATGCCAATCTTGATTCAACGTACTTCACCACGTATTCCGCTACCATCAAACCTTTATTGACGTCATTTTTGTATCGAGAATTTCATATCACCGGGGTTCACTTTGCCCCAAGCACCGAAGCAACCATCAATATTTTGATTCCGGATGCCCTCATTCCTTACACAATGATCCACGAACTCGTTCACGCCAAAGGGGTGATGCGTGAAGATGACGCCAACCTGGTTGCCTTATACGTTTGTTTACTCAGTGATGATCCCTATTTGCAATACTCAGGTTATTTCAATACGTTCTATGCTTTGCTCAATTTAACCCGATACATGGGTGACCCCACCGCGTATGGACGAGCCTATCAACGATTAAATCTATCCATTCGTGAAGATTACCAATTTCAAGGTACTTATTGGGCAAATTATGACTTACTCGATACGTTCGCCCGGTGGGTCAATGACACGTACCTGCGACTTTTTGGCACCGATGGGGTTTCTAGTTACACCGATGTCCCCACGATCATCACCATCGACGATGGGGAAAACACCATCGAGGTGATTGATGTGTTTTCTCCGTATCAACAATTATTCTTTTATCAGTATTTTACTTGGAACGCTTCTTAAGCCGAATCATATGCGTATTGCCAACCTTGGTCATTTCATAATCATTTTTTAATTCATTTTGGAAAAAGGAAATGGGTTTTTGTTTACTCGCGCCATAGTTCTTTGGGTTAAAATCTTTCATCTGCACGCGTAAGGCTTGGATGACGGAAGCAAAGTCAGCATATTCATCGCCATCGATTAAATCATCAATGATCTTATCGACAATCGCAATCAGGTCATTAAGTATCGGACTCTTGGTGTTGACGTTTTGACTGGAGGCAATTTTTTCAACGGAGATGAAGGTGTTGCATGCATCTTTAAAGTTTTCCGAGGCTTTGTTATCCCCAGTACCAACCACATAACGATTATGTTTTTGAATGGTTTTGATTAAAGGGGTAAAGTCGGAATCGTTCGTGGCAAGACAAACACAATCGATATAATCATGGTTTAACAATTCCATCGCTTCGATGGTGATGCCAATGTCGACCGCATTCTTTCCTGAGGAATATGCAATTTGCGCACGAGGTTCAATGCCAAACCTCATAAATTTATTTTTAATCGTGCTGTCATTAAAGTTCGAGTAGTAAGCATATTTGATGATGACATCCCCAATATCGTTTAAGGCTTCAAACAAAATGGGAAAGTATTTTTCTTGGTTGAAATTGTCATAGTCGATGAGCAAGGCGATTTTTTTTCTTGATTCCATACCTTAATTGTATCAAAGCTATCCCCGATTAGATAATACCAATCACGATGAGATGTTGATGAGCATCAATTCTTGAAGCTGACGATTCTCTAAAATCAAGGCGACAATCTCTTTAAATTCAGATAAGGTTAAGGTTTCTGCATGGGTCATTTTGTTTCTTAGTTTTGAAATCAAAAAAGCTTGTTCTGCGATGTTAATCAGTTTGCCTTTTCCTTGCGAACTAAGCGGTAAAAACGAGGTACGTTTTATCCAATACCGTTCAAACAAAGGGGCGATGGACAACCCTGAAGGATCGACTTGCTTACTTTCTTTGCTCGCCAGTTTATGACTAATATCAAGAATAAAAGGAATACTACCAATCGAGAAGTTTTCTGGTTCCGTGGCCCGATACTGATACGGTTCTTGATCCATGTCGAGTAGAGAAATATAACGTCCCTTCTTAGAATGCGGTGGAATGGAAAGCTTGGGGGCAATCCCTTCTTTGATTAAATATTGAATATAGTCTTTAAAGAATAACTTATAGCATTCATGTTCATAGGCTTTCACAAACGGTAAGGCAAACGACGAGTAGTCTTGGATGGTGTCGTTATCAAGTAACCTCGACATTCTTGAAGACAAATAAAAAGCAGTCTTCACCATCGTCTTGGTTTTCTGATCGGCTTTTCGCCACAAACTTAAATCAAAGACTTTCTCAATGTAGAGTTGAATCTTATCGACGTCATAGATGGATTTGATGTCGGCAAAAAAATCTAAATGATGATGTTGATGAATCGCTTGTTTTGCTTTATCCACAAAGTCATCGATTGGTAGAGGAAAATCCACACCCTCGAGGGTGGTTAATTTCTGCTTTAAGTCGTCGTATTGGCCTATTTTAAGATCGATCTGAGCTAGGAAATATAAAGCAATCTTTTTGCGTTCCGGATCAATGACGTTTTTTAAATGGTTTTTTGCTTTGCTCGCTTCATTCAATAACGAGTACCAAATGCCTTTGAGTAAATCGAGGAAGGGATACGCTTGTTTGTTGTCTTGAATTTTCTCAATCAATTCCAAAAGCTTAGGTTGGGTGAGATGAAGGTCAGTGAAGGAGTTTAAGAAATATACTTTATAGCGGTGATAATGATACAAACTTGATGCTTCATACGGTTTACTACCAAGCGTCACCAACAACAAGAATAGAATCAAGTCA
>DBCA01000086.1:1778-2751 GCA_002292805.1 Caryophanales bacterium UBA970 | reverse complement strand
ATGTATTTGTTATTTAATGGGACGACTTATGAGCCAAATATCATTTACACGACTTGCGGAAACCTGATGTGTTTTAACCCGGATCACTTGACGCTAGAGCCGCCAAAGAAACGCCATTTCTACGAAACTTAAAGCATGCGAATAAGGATCTTTACGCCGTATTCTTTCGAGTGAACTTGCTTGAATGTGGCATCGATCTCCTCGGTGTCATCCGCTCGCCCGGGCCTATAATCCCCTGTTATTATTTCGCATACAGCATCAAGAATCCATTTGAAAGCCATTGGCAAATTGTCAAGCCGGTCAAGCTTGTCCGGGGCATAACGCGTGAAAGTGATGTGGCATGGAAGCCGCAACATCTTTCTGTGCCGTCGCAACATCAAAGCAACCATTCCTTTTTGCTTTTTATGCCGTTTGTGGGCATCCGTCCAATGCTCATTTTTGAAAACTATCTTGCCTGCACGCCGAGTCTTTTTCTTGCGTCCCCCATTTGCTTCACTGACGGTCAAGATCGGGAGTGTTAATTCAACCCAATCTTGACCAACTTGTGAGGAAAGCTTTAAAAGGCTCTCAGTTGCGTTTTCTTGCTTGACTGGTGTATCGGTATTACCCACCATCTTTTGACGCCTCCTTGGTGTGTTTCTGTTTGAATTTAGCCTATTTTCAAAACGGTAGTTGCTCTTGTTGAGCTAACTCATCCATTGATTGCGGAACATAAGCCGGATTGTACGGCTGTTGAGGCGGTTGGGCATGCACCGAGATTTGATTCATCCATTTGCGGTTTTCAAGATATTCCTTCATATCTTTTTGCAAGAAGTTCGAATCCTGCATCCATGCCTTGGCATATTCTTTCTTACCGTTTTTGGTTGCGCCAACGCTGGCCTCATCCCAAAACATGCCGCCATTTTTGGCGGTTTTTCTAACCCAAGCCACACGCACAGGCACTTGAATGTCAAAATAAACAATCTCTTTTGTG
>DBCA01000086.1:0-1718 GCA_002292805.1 Caryophanales bacterium UBA970 | reverse complement strand
GGAAAGACTCATGCGAAACGAACGTAAATTTGCTCATAAAAACACTCCTTTTAAATTTTGTTTACCATTTCTTACTCTAAAATGCTAACTCTATTTTTTAAGCATTTCGATAATTAATCAAGCCTACCTTTCTGCATCTTATTCTCTCTCAAAGCATTACGACATTTTTCCAAGAATTCAGGATCAGCATAGTCAACAAACAAAGCTTTCTTATAAGCACTCTCAGGCTCGAAAAGTATGCCAATTTGGTCTTTCATGGTGTCCCGATATTGGTAGCATCTCCAGCCATTGCCATCTTTGAAGTCTGGAAACATCTTCACAAGCTTCTTAGCGTAGTTTTCGCTTTCGACAATGCGGCTCTTGGCCATATTTTTCATCTTCCAAGTTTTGATGGTCGTTACCCAATCCGTGATTTCATACTTGCGGCCTTTACAGTTCATGACTTGATGAACAATGTTTTTGACCGCTTCGAGACTTCCACGAACTTGGATGCATTCATCAAGCTCAGGTGGGGTTAAAAATATTCCTTGATATACTTCTATTTTTTCGATTGAAAGAGAATCATCAATCAATCCCCCTTCATCGACCGAAGGGAGAGAAGAGGGAAGATCTTTCTTAGATCTCTTCTTCTCTCTTCTAGATTGTGGGGGTTCAGTTGGGGGTGAGTTGGGGGTTGGTTGGGGGTTCAGTTGGGGGTTAGGTTTGCAAAAACGGTCTGTAACCCATATGTAGCAGGTAAAACGGTTGGGGGCTGAGTTGGGGGTCTTTTTCAATAATCCGGCTTTTAGTTGGGTGTTCAGTTGGTGGCGCCAAGCTTCTTCCGATAAATGGCATTCCTTTGGACTAGTCAATCTGCCGGCAACAAATTCATAAGGAGCGAGAGTTATTTCTTTTCCATCCATGACAGTACAATGCGGCTGAGTTGAGCATTTTGAAAAAGCCCAAGTCACAAAAAGAATTGTATTGGGGTTATTGAACCAGCCGGACTCTCGGAAGTATTTTGGAATAGGTGTTTCGAAGAAATATGGGATTTCAGACATAGCGCTCCGCAAAAACATTGATCTGTTTTAGTCGGTGTGCTATACTCCAAATTACCACATTCAGGGTGTAGCACACCATCTTAAAAACACTGAGATCACAAATCTCGGTGTTTTTTTTTGTCACAATATCATAATGAATTGAATCTTTACAATTAACTTCTCCTAGAGCACCAGCAATAAACGCGTCTATAATTGTCGTAGCGGCCCTTAAGAGTATTCGGTCGCACTGCAATAAAAGAGTCGTGGATATCTGTCGTAATAAGGAGATTCTTAGATTCAAGGAAACCGATGACGACTTTAACATGCCTTTCACTATGCAATTCGTGATACACGCTGATGTTTCTTTGTTTTGTGTTGGAACATATTTGAGACATGACTTGGAGGCATATAAAGCCATAATTTTTTATCCTCATTGAGCAACTTTCGCATATAGGGGCACGGTTTGGCTTAGACATCATCTATCGATACGAAATCAATTAGAAAAAACTCAGTGCTTTCCTCGAAAGACAGAATATCTAATCGTCCCAATGCCAAAAGATGGTTGCGAAATAAGGTCGGAGAGATCAGAAATTTCTTTTTAATCTCCTTGCGCTTCATTGAAATGCTATTTTTTTTAGGATTTAATTTCCAAAGAGAGACAAACAATAAAGCTGCTTGTGGGCAGCTGTGAAGTACTCT
>DBCA01000107.1:2773-3660 GCA_002292805.1 Caryophanales bacterium UBA970 | reverse complement strand
ACGGGTAAGGCAATTGTCATGTCTTGATGCGTCTTACTATAAGTTAAGAGAAATTGATAATATTGCATGTCTAAATATTTCAATTCCTCTGCAGACATGGATTCGAAATATGCAAAGGCTTCTGCAATGCTAGATTCATCATCAAGTGACACTTCGGGTCCAATCGCTACAATTAAATCAATGAGTCCTCTGCATGCAATTAATAAATTTAATTGACCTTTTGCAGTGTTTAATTTGGCAACGGCAACTGGATCCATCATTGCAATTTCTTCAGGAAGTAAAGCATCATAGGCAAGCACAGCAGCTTGAATTTCTTCGATATGATCAACAGAAAAATTAGTGGGGATTTCCCAGACCATGATTTCGACATGATTGGCTTCTGATAAATCAGAGTATTGCTGACTTAAATCATTAAGATGATGAAAGCGATCCGTTGGACATAATGCAACTTGTGCTGGGGTTAAATTTGCATACGCTTGAATCGCAGCAGCTAACAATGCTTGGTCTTCCAGTTGAATGATTCTCGGTAGGTCATCAATCATGGTGACAACAGCTTCAACTGCAAGCAAGTCTGCCATTTGGGCTTCAAGAGCAGTCAATTCGGCTAATGCTTCTTCACTAACATAGGCCTTTTGTTCCTCAGATAATTGGTTGTATGCATCTCGAGCATTTTGTAACGCATCTTGATTTGCTAAGGATGTGGTTAAAGGTTCGCCAATCGCTTGGACATCGTTTTCAAATTGGATGACGGGTCTTAGATCAATCCACTTTGCATAAATGGTTTGATCACCTGTAATTTGAATGGAACCCGTGACTAATTGTTCAAATGCTGCATCTTGATAGAAACCAGCAAAGACAAAGCCTTCTCTTGGGGTTGGTGCAAGAGA
>DBCA01000107.1:2301-2670 GCA_002292805.1 Caryophanales bacterium UBA970 | reverse complement strand
ATCCATTTTGCATACAGTGTTAAATTCGTATGTGGAAATTCGTTCAAATCTAATGGTTGAGTGAATGCTTCATCAAGATACCAACCATCGAATTGGTGATTGGCTTTGGTTGGATCGCTGGGTAGTGAGAATCCTAAATTAATATTCGTATTAACGTCATTAATCGTGGTTCCACCATTGGTATCAAACACCACGGTGTAAGGTAAAAAAGCCCAACGAGCAAAGAAATTTGCATTGCCATTAAAGGTATATTGATTGATAAGATTGGTAGATTGAACCGGACTTAAAGCCCAACCTTCAAATCGATATCCCGGTCTAACAGGTAAAAGTAAATCAACATTCTGGGTAACTGGGTATATCGCATTAAAA
>DBCA01000107.1:312-2273 GCA_002292805.1 Caryophanales bacterium UBA970 | reverse complement strand
CGCATTAAAACCAGGATAAAAACTCGTAACGTTTTGTGCGCCTGGATAATTTAAAACATAATTAGCCCTAAAATAAGGGTAGGTTCCAGCGCCTGGTGATCGATTCCCCGCTAAATCCAAGGCATACAGATATAAGGTTTGATCTGTTGAATTAAAGGATGCTCTTGCAGTGAACGGATTAAAAAAAGCATATTGTTGATTATTTCCAAAGGTATAAAGATAACTCAAATTGGTTTCGGAATCAAAGTTTGGATCAGGTTTAAAAAACCATTCATTACCAATTTTGAATGGTTCAATTCTTGGATTGGATGGCGGAACATTGTCGGTGACAAAATTAGCCGCATCTGTAGGATCAATACCGTTTGGCGAATAACTAGCAGAGAAATACCAAGATTTTAAATATGCGACTTGAGAAAAGCCGCCGGTAGAAGCAGTAAATCCTGTATAAAACTCATTGCCAATTTGATCAAAAGTGATGTTATCCCATGCCCTAGAAGGATTCACGGGGCGAGTAAAGTTATTCGCGTTATGCATTCTCACTTCTAAGCGACCACCGTTGGTGTTACGAGCATAATCAATCCAAATTTTAAAATTTCCTGAATAATAACCGGAGTATTGGCAGTTACCTTGACCACCATTCACACCCAAAGATAAACAAAGTGGAGGTTGACCACCGTTGTCATAATTATCAAATAACACGGCGATGGAATTATTAATACCGCCATAGCCAATCGCGCCACCCGCTTGTCCTAAAACGTTAATATCTCGCGATACAATAAACGTAAATCCATCTGCATAACCATTAGAAGCAAAGACACTCATTTCAAAAAAAGTTGAGAATCCAGCACTCACTGAATTCGTCAAAAAGACTTTGTTTTTGGTAAAAAATGAACCCGCTGAATAATTAGGGCCATTCGACAAATAAACATATTTATTCGTATTGTTAAAAAATGTGCTGCCAACGGATCGATAATTGTTTGTATAATTTGTCGATGACTGAAAACCAACAGGCTCATTCACGGCTAAAACGATCGTATCATCCTGACTCGAAGAAACTTCTTCGCTTGAGGGGTTAGGTTCTGATGAGGATCCACTTGAATCAACACTACTAGAACCAATGGTAGAAGCAATCACAGGCATCATCGGGGATCCTAAAACCAAGACCATAACAATAAGAACCCCAAGGTGCTTGAAACTTTTCATTAAGGTTATTTTCTACAAAAAAACTTGTATTGTACCTAGTTTATTTAAAGAACATCTGATAAAGGTATATTTTCAATATTTAGTTATACTAAATTTTTTTATCAAACTTGCTTAAGCATGGCTTGGGTTAACGAAATCAAGTACCTTGCAACGACCTGAAGACCTCTTGATTCTACATATCGCTGATACGTCTTTAGTTGCGCCAAGTAGGAAGGATCATCAATATGGGTTGTCTTGTAATCCAAGATGGTGGCTTGATTACCTTCAATGATAAGTAAATCGATGATGCCTTTTTGTCCCGATAATGGATCAAGGTAGCTGTATTCTTTTAAGATAATCACGGTTCCTTGTTGTGCTTTTCTTGATAATTCTTGAAAATACGCTTGTTTCAATAATGTATCTATCATCTTTCGGTCATCTTTATCCACGACAAATGAGGTATCGAGGGTTTTAACATCAAGCAAGAACATGCATTCGTGTAAATATGTCCCATAGGCCAATGCTGCTTCATCGCTTTCATCATCCATCGCTTTACTTGCCCGTTTAGGTAACACCACCTCAAAGGATTGAGCGATGTGATCAAACGCGACTCGCTTCGGTTCTTGCTTTTGTGGTGGTACATTCAACGAAGGTAAGGTTTCTAAAGGGTCCACATGGATGCCTATTTCCTGCCCGTGAGGTATCGATTGGTGATATAAAAACATCAAGTCCGAAAACGATCGAGCCTTTTCAATGTCCACGATTTTTTTAATGTCGCT
>DBCA01000107.1:0-282 GCA_002292805.1 Caryophanales bacterium UBA970 | reverse complement strand
AGGATGATTTTTTCTTTTGCGCGCGTTAAGGCGACATACCAAAGTCGAACTTGTTCAGAAATGATTGCCTGCTTCTCCTCTTGGAGAATCAGATCAGCGAAGATAGGCCGAACATAGACCGCCTCCGGGTAAGGAAGTTGAATGCCATAGGTAGTTGAGTATTGATATACCCCTTTGGTGTCCATCATGTTAAAGCCTTTGGTCAATCCAGGATAATACACATAAGCAAATTCCAAACCTTTGGATTTATGGATCGTCATCAATTGAACAGCATTCTCACTT
>DBCA01000064.1:2480-3882 GCA_002292805.1 Caryophanales bacterium UBA970 | reverse complement strand
ATCATTAATGCCGTCGCCAATCATGAGAATTCTTTTATGTTTAGCAATATAGTCTTTAACAACCGTTACCTTACCTTCTGGAAGGCACTCAGCGTGGACATTCGTGATGCCCATTTTTTGTGCAATCGCTAATGCAGTTTCTTTTTTATCACCCGTTAACATGACAGGCTCTACATTCAGTTGTTTTAGTTGATCGATTGCTATTTTTGCTTCTTCGCGAATGGTATCTTGCAAGGCAATAAAACCTTTTAGTTTACCTTCTTGAATCACATTAACGGTGGTTTTACCCTCTTGGGTGACTTTTAGATATTGATCTTTCATTGTTTTTTCGGCTTCGAAAGGAAAGTTACCAATTTGAACGAGGTTACCCTTCGCATTCACTTCTAAACCTCTTCCTGGAATTTCTTTTAAATCGACGGTTATAAGTGGAGTTTCTGAAAAATGGTTTGCGATGGCTTTTGCCAATGGGTGGTTGGATAGTTTTTCTGCTGCGACAACAATCGGCAATAAGGATTGTTCATCTTTTGGTGAAAGAAAGGCATAACCTACAACTTTAGGCTTACCTGTGGTGAGGGTACCGGTTTTATCAAAGGCAACAACTTGGATTTGTCTTAAGAGTTCAATGTATTTTCCACTCTTAATTAGAATGCCCTTTTTAGCAGCATGGGAGAGTGTTGATAGCAAAGCCGGTGTAATCGAAGCAACAAGGGCACATGGGGATGCCACCACCAATACAATCACACCTCGACGGAAGGCTTCATCTTGTGTTAACCAACCGAGTGGAGGGGTAAGGAATATGACGAATAAGGATAACGCGATGACAACATAAACATAAATCTTTTCAAAAAGGGAAACACGTTTTTCTGAATGCGTCTTTTCTTCTTGGGCACGTTTAATCAGTTGAATCATCTTTTGAACAACGGATTGGTTGGGGTCTTTATTAACCTTCACCAATTTTGGTGCATTCATCACAATCGAACCGGCGAAAACAGAATCGCCTACTAATTTTTCACTCGGATTAAACTCACCAGTGATAGAAGATTGATCAACCGCGGCACCGCCTTTGATGACAAATCCGTCAGCAGGAACTTGCTGACCAGGTTTGACAATGACAATATCACCAACGACAAGTTGGGTAATTTCAACATTCACTTCTACATCATTAACCAATTTAATCGCTGTCTTTGGCGCGATTTTAAGTAAGCTTGTTAAGGCTTTTTCGGTTTGGGCGGTGGCAAATTCCTCTAATACACCACTAACAGCAAAGATAAAGATTAAAACAGCACCCTCTGCATATTCTCCAGTTAAGAATGCAGCAAGAGAAGCAGCAATCATTAAAAATTCAACGTTTAACGACTTCTCTTGAATGGTTTTGGTGAAACCTTCAACTGCCTTGGCAAAT
>DBCA01000064.1:0-2468 GCA_002292805.1 Caryophanales bacterium UBA970 | reverse complement strand
CCAATCGCAAACGCTAAGCCCCAAAAAAGCGGACTCAACATCGGGTCAGAGCTTAGACCACCAAGAATCATCAAAACCAATGATAAAACAACTGCAAATACTTCTAATTTAAGTTTATTTCTCTTTAACCAAGGGTTAAAATTCATCGTTTTAATTTTATCAAATTTCGACTTGATATACGATAGGACGACCGTCTGGATTCCAAGAAACAATCCATGACGCTGGTTGGGTTGTACCTTGATAGGAAATGGTTAATTGATTACAACCATAGAATGCAAAATGACCGATATTGGTGACGTTGATACTGAGCCAGATGGTCGTCAAGGAAGCATTGTTTGCAAACGCTCCATCACCAATTTTGGTTAAGCTTGTAGATAGATTAATCGATGTAAGTGACTCATTACCATAAAAGGCATAACTGCCAATCGAAGTAAGAGTTGAGGGTAAGGTAACGGAGGTAAGGGAGGTTGCACCATAAAATGCGTAATCACGAATACTGATGAGTCCTTGTTGAAATACAACGGAGGTTAAAGCTGTGTTATCTCGAAAGGCATATCGACCAACATCTTCGATGACGCCCAACATCGTCACACTTTCTAATGAGGTTGCACCATCGAATAAGAAATCGGGAATCGTGGTAATGGATTCAGGAATGATAATCGATTGCATAACTTGATTTTGGGCAAAGACAGCTTCACCAAGATACTGTAAGTTATTAGGTAGGTTGATTTGATAAAGTGGGGTGTTTTTAAAGGCGCTCGCACCAATGGAGGTTACCGTTGAAGGTATATCAATCGCGTGTAAATGATGATTATTTTGAAATGCACCAATCCCTATCTCTTCAAGTTGGTTTGGCAAATTTACCTCAGACAAAGCGTAATTATTAAAAAATGTATAGTCTTTAATCAAAGTTATTTGATTCGGAAGGTTGATTGAAGTTAAGGCGTAATTGTTTCGAAAAGCACTTTCACCGATGTACACAATATCTTGATGTAAGTTGATGTCAGTAAGATTGGTTGCATTATAAAAAGCATAGTCACCAATATAACGAATAGTGCTGGGGACGGTAAAGGTTTCAAGTCCAATATTGTTTTCGAATAAGTTGTTGGGAATGAGATCAATCGAGGGTGAAAATTCAAACGTTTTTAAATTGGGTAGATTGGAAAATGCACCAACACCGATAAATTCTACGGTGTCAGGTAGGATAATCGATTCAAAAGTTGCAAATCCTGATAAGGCATAGTGACCAATAAAAGACAAAGGTTCAACTAATGGAATGGCCGTTAAAGCGCTCGTTTGATAGAAACTAAAGTGACCTAAGCTTTCAATCGATGAAGGCAGACTTAAAGTTTCAAGACTTTGAACGTTATATAGGAAATATTGCGGAATGGAAGTGGCATCAGAAGGAAGGCGTAGTGAGCTTAATGATTCATTATTTGCAAACATCGCTTGGCCGAGTGGAACACCATCTTCCATAAACACTTCTTCAAGCAATGCATTGTTGGCAAAGGCTGCAACACCAATGGATTGGATATGAGAACCAATATAAACGCTTTTGATGTTAGTGTTGGCAAAGGCTTGGTCACCAATTTCAATCACTGGTTGATTATTAATGCGTTTGGGAATTACAACATCAGGTTGACTCACGCGATACCCCGTAATTCTAAGTCCACCTTCTACTTGAATGGTGGAATAGGCAACTCCGTTACTTGGAATAAAGTATGCAGTGATCGATAAAACTAAAAGGGTGAAACCATAGACTGTCATCAATCCATGACGCATTTCTTGTTTGGAAATCCATAAAAGTAGACCTGCACCAAAGATAAAAAAACCAATCACCAATAAAAGAAGGATAGGAAAATAGGTGCTACCAGCAAAGTATGGAATGAGTGTACCGATGGGTAAGTAAACGAGGAATGCTAAATATTGATTCAATCGATACCATATCGCGCCTAATCCAGGTTGATACCAATAATACTCACGATCAAACCAAAGGATCGCTATTGACCACACAAATGAAAATAAAAAACCAATCCACAAAAAACCAATAATCAAGAAATAAAAGATGCTCAAAAGAGATAAAACTGTAAAAAACAGCGTAGGAAAGATTCTAATCTTGGTTTGATGTATCTTTAATTGAGATAAGTAATGACCTTCTTTAGCGCCTTTTTGATAATATACGAGGGCTTTTTGAAGGTTAACTTTTACACCATCACCAATTTCGTAACGAAGACCATTGGTAAAGGAAGCATTCGCTGCATATGGATTTTGTTTAGCCATTTCACAGAATTCCTTGATAAGCTTCTAGAGTTAAAACAACACCAAGGATGATAATGATAAGTGTGTAAATGGAAGCGATCCAGATGACATAATTCGGAACTTGGTTTTCTTGGACTTTGGTATATGCGGTGTAATAGTCATCTTTGGGCTTCTTACCAACGAACAGCATCAAAAAAGTTTTACCACCG
>DBCA01000081.1 GCA_002292805.1 Caryophanales bacterium UBA970 | reverse complement strand
AGTGGTTGGTTGGTTCGTCCATCAACAAGACATTTCCTGCGGTTAACATCATCCGGGCAAACATGCAGCGAACTTTTTCTCCACCTGATAAGACCGTCACTGGCTTCAGGGCTTCTTCTCCAGAAAATAACATCCGTCCTAACCAACCTCGTAAATACGATTCGGTTTGATCTTTGGAATAAGGTCTTAACCAGTCGACTAAATTCATCCGTTCTTTAAAGAAGTCACTATTGTCTTGTGGTAGATAGGTTGGGGTGACCGTAATCCCCCACTTGAATGTTCCTTCATCGGCTTGTTTTAATCCTAATAAGATTTCAAAGAATGTGGATACCCGTTGAGAACTATCTGATAAAACGGCAATCTTTTCTCCGCGATGGATCGATAGGCTCATAGGTGGAATCAAGCTTTTCTTACCTAATGCTTGTAATGACAACACATCTTGACCAAGATCTTTATCAAATTTGAAATCAATAAAAGGGTATCGACGACTCGAAGGTTTTAAATCTTCAAGAGTGATTTTTTCTAATTCTTTTTTTCTTGAGGTTGCTTGTTTACTCTTACTCGCGTTCGCAGAAAATCTTGCGATAAATTCTGACAGTTCTTTCATCTTGTTTTCTTTTTTAGAATTTTCATCTTTAGACTGCTTTAAAATCAATTGGCTGGATTCATACCAAAAATCATAATTACCGACATACATATTAATTTTTCCATAATCAACATCCAAAATACGGGTGCAAACTTTATTTAAGAAGTGACGATCGTGAGAAACAATAATCACTGTGTTTTCAAAGTTAAACAAGAAATTTTCCAGCCAATGAGAAGCGACGGCATCAAGGTTGTTGGTCGGTTCATCCAAAATGAGAATATCAGGATTTCCAAACAAGGCTTGGGCAAGTAAAATTTTCACTTTCATTTTACTGTCTAAGTCTTTCATCAAGACATCTTGTTTGTTTTCTTTGATGCCTAGAGCGTTGAGTAAACTTCTCGCATTGGCTTCGGATTCATACCCACCCATGTCGGCATATTCACTTTCCATGTCGGCTGCTTTGATGCCATCTTTTTCATCAAAGTCAGGTTTGGCGTAGAGAGCATCAAGTTCTGCACGCAAGAGTTTAATCCGAGGAAATCCTAACATGACCGTATCAACGGCCGTGTAAGTATTGAAGGCGTTTTGATCTTGTTTAAGAATGGACATCCGTTCTTTTTTATCGCGAAACACATCACCGTGAGTTGGATCGATTTCTCCTGATAGAATTTTTAAAAATGTGGATTTACCAGCCCCGTTGGCACCGATGATGCCATAACAATTGCCTTTAAGAAAAGATAAAGATACATCTTTAAATAAAACGCGACCGCCAAACTGTAACGATACATTACCGACTTCTAACATGTGATTTGCCTCCGATGGTTTCTATGTACTTTCCAACGTCATAAGTGAATTTGGCACTCCCTTTGGAAAAGTGGGGTCTGAGGGTTAATTTGGTTGGATAACCAAAGCGTTCTCCTGGTCCATTCGGTCCAATGTATTGGCCGTTAGTAATGTAAGGATGACCACATGCATACGTCAGTGATAATGCACCCGCTTCAGCAGAATGAGTGATCAAAGTCAGTAATCCTTTGATCAGGGTTTGTAACCATCTTGGTAAGTCGCGAACGATGTTGGTACTCGCTAACCCTGGATGAACGAGAATGGCACTGACATGATCAATGACAGGGAAATCAAATAAATTAAGATTCATTTGGAAGACATGATGAAGCATGGCCATCGCTAACTTGCTTAACGCATATTGTTTTGGTCTTGGTAATTGGTGATTGAGTAAGGACTGTAAGGATTTCATTCGTGGTTTATACGCAGAATAAGACCCTACAAAAACGAGGCGAATGTTGGCGTTTTGTTGATCTAAAAATCCAAGCCATTCTCTGAGCAAATAATACACATTGAAGAAATTAACCCCGGTTGTGAATGGTAATCCATCGACCGTTTTCGCGCCTCGAGGAGGCATGATGATCCCGGCATTCAATAATAAGATATCGATAAGAGGATGGGCCACTTTCATATGGTCCAGAAAGCGACGAATCGATTCAAACGAACTTTGATCAAAAGGGATGATCGTTAAGTTGGCAGTGGGGACGTCTTGAAGGATGGACTTTTTAGCAGCTTCTGCCGTTTCTAGATTTCGGCACGCCATCAAGACGTGAGCGCCGCGATAAGCCAATTGTTTCGCAGCATAAAATCCAAGGCCACTATTGGCCCCGGTAATAAGGACAGTTTTGCCTTGTAAATTCGCAATATGTTGATTTAACCAAGCGGTATATTTCATAGGTTATACCGCAAAATTTTAGCACATTTAGGAGGAAAAATTAATCGTTTTCGCTATCAATTTCAGTTTGGTTTGGTTTTGGAAGGGTGACTTTGATTTTTTCCACCGTAAATTTCTCAACTTCTAGGACATCCACATGGTAACCTTCCACATCAAATTGATCACCAACTTTGGCAAATTTGCCTAAGTGAAATAATACCCAACCACTGACGGTTGCGTAATCAGAAGTTTCTGTGAAAGGTAAATCAAGCTCTAAGAAGAATACTTCGATGTTTAAACTTCCTTCGACCAAATATTCCTCATCGCTTTGTTTGATAATCGGCGGTAAGACATCATCGGTTTCATCCCAGATTTCTCCAACAATTTCTTCCACGATATCTTCCAAGGTAATTAACCCTTCGGTGCCACCATGTTCATCAACGACAATGGCCATTTGTTGTTTTTGTTCTTTAAATAAACTTAACACCTTGGTCAGCGGTTGATTTCGAGGCACAAACAACGGGGCAACCAGGATACTCGTTAAGTCAATCACGGTTTGATTGATGAATCGTTTATAGAGTTTTTTGGTAGGTAAAATCCCGATGATTTTATCGAGCGTTTGATCGAAGACTGGAATTCGAGAATACCCAAAGATATCAGGGTTTAATAATAAGTCTTGGGTATCATGATCGATATTGAACGCAAAAACATCCACCCTTGGGGTCATCACTTCATAGGCTTTTTTATCCGAGAAAGAAAGTGTTGAGCGAAGCAAATCGCCTTTCTTTTCATCGATGACACCTTTGGCTTCAATCGAGTCGACCATCGTTTCTAATTCATCGTCGTTATAACGATTACGATTTTCTTTTCGTTTTTGAACAAATAAGCGTCGTATGGGAAACACAATCAACGAAACCACGAACACAAAGGGGGTAAAGATGATTCTTAAGATCTTCACAGGATAAACAAACATCAAACTTAGCGATAAGGCATTCACTTTGCCGACCATTTTTGGAATCAACTCACCAAAAATCACAATCATGAAGAAAATCAAGGATGCAGCAAGGGTCGCTGCGATGGCCGGATTGGGAAGGATAGGTGCTAAGTATTGAATCGAAATCAATGCCGTCATCGAGGAGTTAAAAATATTGACGATGCCATTGCCAAACAGTAATGCTGAAGAATATTGATCGTAATTTTTTGCAATCGATAGTGCTTGTTTCGCTCGACGATCGCCTTGTTCAACCAACGTTGTTAAGCGAACATGACTAATCGCCGTATACGCCATTTCTGAAGATGAAAAGAAAGCAGAAAAAAGCAAGGCGATGATCATCAACGTCAGCGAGAGGTAGATATTAACCACGGATCACTCCTGTATATTTGACCATTTCTTCCATTTGGCCAACAATCTCTTCTAAGACATCTTCCATGGTCACCATGCCAATGACATGACCTAGTTGATCTTTGACAATCGCCACATGGGTTCTAAATTTTTTGTAGCCTTCAAACAAATCATCAATGGTGACTTTGCTTGTGACAACATATGGTTTTTTCATCAAGGAAACGGGATCAACGTTTCTATTTTTTTGATAATTTTGAAAATAAGTTCGTATGGATAATACACCGATGATGTTTTGCAAAGAATCTCGATAGATAGGCACTCGGGAAAACGGAGAATTGATTAAGTGATTGGCTAAATCAGCATGATGCAACATCGTTTCTGGTAAACCAGACATTTGCTCAAGAGGAGTCAGCACATCCTTGACTGTGGTATCAGAAAATTCAATGGCCGATTGAATG
>DBCA01000014.1 GCA_002292805.1 Caryophanales bacterium UBA970 | reverse complement strand
GCGTCATTGCTTCAATTTTATGTAATAGGTAAATCTGTTTACTTGCTTTTTCCAAACCTGTAATTGCAAATCGAGATTCTAAACTTAAGACATCTTGTTTTTTGATCGAAGCTTCACTTCCGTCGATGATGATTAAATCCGTATAATCTTGTTTTTGAAATCGCTGGCACGTTAAACATGATCCACAAGCTAAGGGTTGAGGATTTTCACAAAGTAAGGATTGTGCCAAAAATAATGCAATATCTTGAAGGGGTTGTCCGTTATAACCGTTTAATAAATATGCGTGACTCCATTTATCTTTTTTTAAAGCATGGGCAAATAAATCATAGACTGGTTTTTGTTGGTTTTTAAGATATGCCTCAATCTTCATAACAAGCGTTGATGGATTGCCTGATAAGTATTTTCAATTACAGTTTGTAGAGCTAAAGACGCATCAATAACCACGTAGCGATCTTTAAATCGTTTTGCGAGTTGTAAATAAGTGTCTCGAACCTTTTGATGGAATGATAATTGTTCAAGATCTAAGCGATTGATTTCTCGATTGGCATTGGCGGCAATTCGTTTTAATCCTAATTCCGGAGGAATATCGAATAAGAGCGTCAATTGAGGATAAGAGGATTCGGTTGCAAATAAGTTGATATTGAGGACTGCTTCAATGCCTAATCCCCTTGCACCACCTTGATAAGCCAAACTTGAATCAATGAATCGATCACAAATGACAATTTTCCCAGCTTTTAAAGCAGGCCAAATTTTTTCTACTAAGTTTTGGCGTCGACTTGCCGCTAACAACAATGCTTCTGCTCTTGGATCAAGCTTCGTATTTTCTTTTTGAAGTATCACTTGGCGAATTTGTTCTGCAATGGGCGTGCCACCTGGTTCGCGAGTTTCTTCAATCACAAAACCTTCTTTTCTCAGTCTTGCAATTACTTCTTTCATCACGGAAGTTTTTCCGCTTCCTTCTGGTCCTTCTAAGGTAATAAACATGTTATTCTCCTTTGATTTTCGTTCGTCCGGTCAATGCTTTAGAAAGGGTTAAGGCGTCTGCATAATCCACATGACCACCCATCGGTAAACCATAACCGATACGGGTAATATTTAATCCTTCTTTTTTCAACATGTTGGCGAGAAATTGGGCAGTTGTTTCACCTTCTAAGGTTGGATTGGTTGCAATAATTACTTCTTGATAGGGATGTTTTTTAAGTTCTTTTTGTAAAGCATCGATACGAAGGTCTTGAACGCCCATGCCTTTACTCGCAGATAAAACGCCACCTAATACTTGATATCGAAAGATGGGTGATTCAAGTTTTTCAAAGGCTGCAACATCCTTTGAGTAACTGACGACTACCAACGTTTGATAAGGCCTCGTTGAGGTACAGATTTCACAATTAGGATCTTCTGTAAGAACACCACAAGTTTGGCAAGGATGAACTAAATGTTTGACTGCACCTAAGCTTTCTTGAAATTGTAGGACATCTTCTTCGCTAAATTCTAAAACAGCTTGGGCCATTCGCTCAGCAGACTTACTACCAACGCCTGGTAACTTTTCAAAAGATTCAATCAAGGCTTGTAAACTTTTTAAAGGTTTCATTTGAAGGTCCAATTTTTAACAGTAGGTGGTGTGTCTTGCTTGGAAGGTAATTTATTCAATTGCGCTAAATCCATAAATAATTTTTTAAGTTTGACTGCTTCTTGGCGATTAATTGCATACACTACACCTTCATAACCAGCAATGGTTTGCATCACTTTTTGTATCAAGGGTTGATTAGCTACTAAGTTTAATTGAGATGCAATTGTAGCCTGATCAACTTCCAAAGCTAAAATGTGTTTGCTTAAGACATAAGGCCTTGCATCTTTTAACAGCGCAGCAATCGAAGCGAATTGTGGTTGATAAAGCATACTATCTAATTGTTTCCAGGATTGTAAAATATCTTGTCTAGCATCCTTATCACCCATTACCATCACTTTAATCATATTTACATCATCGATATAAAGGCCTTCACCTGTTTCCGCAATCGCGGCTGGTGGTGTATTTGCGATTGGTTTTGGCGTTGGATTTGCAGTACTTTCAACTTTGCCTTTCATCACATCAAAAATATTCGGTGGCGTTTTAGTTTTGCTTTCAGGTGTTTGTAATTGTAAAAGTTTGAGTTGTAATAAACCTGGAATCGCAGATGGGTTCCGAACATCTGTTTGAATGGCCATAATCGCTTCCGTTACGATTGGAATCCAGTTCAAGTATAAATCTTCTAAAATACGATTTGCTTCAGGTTCCTTTAACATCGACATTAATGAAGGTTCTTGCGTTTTAACCAGGATTAACAAATCTTTCAACATTACCAAAAGATCCATTAATAACCGCTTTAAATCAGCTCCTTTTTGAACAAAGGAATCAATTTTGCCAATCATCGTGGATTGGTCTTGTCGCCCAATTGCAGTGAGTAATTCAATTTTATCTTCAAGACTCACTAACCCAAATAGGTTTAGAATATCTTTTTCTTCAAAACGACCCCCGGTGTAAGCGATGACTTGATCAAGTAACGATAAAGCATCTCGTACCCCGCCATCTGCTAATTGGATGACAGCTTGGACTGCTTTTTCATCATAGGGAATCTTTTCAGTTTTCAAAATAAATTGAATTCGATCTTTAAT
>DBCA01000026.1 GCA_002292805.1 Caryophanales bacterium UBA970 | reverse complement strand
CCCAAGTGTGGAAATTGATGTCAGTTGTTTTGAATGCGGTGGCAAGGGTTGCTCGTTATATAAACAAACCGGATGGATTGAAATTCTAGGTGGAGGCATGGTTCATCCTCGAGTTCTATCGATGAATGGATATGATGCAAAAAAAATGACGGGTTTTGCTTTCGGTATTGGCATTGAACGTGTTGCCATGCTTCGATATGGGATTGATGATATTCGAAGATTTTATCAAAATGATCTTCGCTTTATTCAACAATTTAAACGGAAATAAAGGAGAAACCAAATATGAAATTTTCTTATCGATGGTTGTCTACTTTAGTTGATTTAAAAGGTGTCACCGCAGCGGATGTTGCCAATGCTCTTAATCGAGCAGGCATCGAAGTTGAAGAAGTAAAACCTTTAGTTAGCGCTAGCTATATCACCACAGGATTGGTTCAACAACGAACCATGATTGAAGGCAGTGATCATTTATCCAAAGTTGTTGTTGACACTGGTCAACACGGTCAACGTGTGATTGTATGCGGGGCTAAAAATATTCGCGAAGGCCAAAAAGTATTGGTGGCATTACCTGGAGCCATCTTGCCTAAAATCACCATTCAAGAAACCATCATCAAAGGGGTTACCTCTCAAGGGATGGTCTGTGCATTAAATGAACTTGGACTAGATTCAAAGTTTTTAACCCCAACCCAACTCGAAGGGATAGAAGTCTTAGAAGAAACGACGAAAGTAGGTAATGATTTAATCCTTGAAGAATTGGGATTAATCGATACCATCATCGATTTAAAACTCCTCGCCAATCGCCCAGACCTTTGGTCCCTTGAAGGGATTGCTTTTGAAGTAGGTGCTTTGTTCAATAGACCCCTGATTCAACAAACTTTGACGGATGCTAAAACTCTTTTAAAAAGTGAATTCAAAATTGATATTCAAACGACAAAAACCCCACAATTTTCAATTCGAGTTCTTCAAGGAATCACTCAGACCGCTTCACCTTCTTGGTTAAAGCGACGATTGATCGCCAGTGGGGTTCGCCCGATTTCTTTATTGGTTGATGTTGGCAATTATGTGATGTTGTTAACAGGCCAACCACTTCACATGTATGACTTAAAAAAATTACCTTCAAGGTCTTTAACCATATCCGATCAAACTGAACGTGCTTTCGTTGCCTTGGATCAAAAATCCTATTCGCTTCAACGAGGCGATATCGTCATCACCAGTGGTGAACAAATCATGTGTTTAGCGGGCGTCATGGGTGCCCACCATTGTGCCGTTGATGCTAATTCAACAGACATCGCGATCGAAGCAGCAGCCTTTGATCCTGCAAGCATTCGTAAAACCGCCAATCGCTTAAATTTAATTTCGGATGCCTCGGTTCGTTTTGCAAAAGGAATCAATCTTTCTGATTTTGAACGGGCCTTAACATTGGCCACGTCGCTGATCATGTCGATCACCAAAGTCAAGGACGTTTATCAAACCGTGACCATCAATAAGTTATTGCCATTGGTGAAAGAAGTCATTTGGCAACCGCTAGAGATCAATCGATTGCTAAGTACTCATTTTTCGGATGACACCATCGTTGCTGCATTAACACGGTTTGGGATTGTTTCAACCAAACATCCAGATGGGTATCATGCATCCATCCCCCGTCACCGTCAAGATGTAACCGGCGTGGCAGATTTAGCAGAAGAAGTGATTCGTTTACTTGGTTTTGACACCATTGAAAGTACCCCAATGCCAACGATGATTCAAGCTGGTGGGTATCAAGAAAAACAAGAAAAGATTCGGATCATCAAACAATACTTATCCAGTCAAGGAATCGATGAAACCATTACCTATACCTTGGTTGAATCGACGTTAGTTAATCGATTTAATCTGCTTGGCCAACAAGAACCATTGGTGTTAAAAAATCCATTATCTGAAGAACGTAAACATGTCCGAACCGATGTCTTAGGGTCGCTGATTGAGGTTGTTCAATATAATTTAGCTCGGCAAGTGAACGAAGGTAAAATATTTGAAATATCTCAAATAAATCACCGCCAAGGTCATGGATTTCAACTTGGCTTGGTTCTTTTTGGAGAACCTTCTCAACGGTCTGCCATGAATAAACTACCTTATTCTTTCTATGATATGAAAGGTATTCTTGAAGGTTTGTTAACGATCTTAGGGATTGAATCAAGTCGCTTTCAATGGGTGGTTGAACCATCGACCCCTACCATTCTTCACCCTGGACGAAGTGCCAGCTTAATGATTCAAAACCAACGCATGGGTGTGATTGGTCAATTAACTCCGAGCATTCAACAATCTTTTGACTTAGGAAAATCACCTATCTTTGTAGGCCAAGTTGATTTAAAGTCGATTCTTGAATTGAAAACGAGTGCAATCAAACTTAAACCAATCCCTCGCTTTCCTTCGGTGACAAGAGACCTGGCGTTTTATGTCAGTGATCGTTTACCTTTTTCCACGATTGTTAAAACTGTCAGAAAAGCAGGAAAGAAAATGGTGGATGACGTTTTACTCTTTGATTTATTTCAAGGAAATCAATTACCCAAAGGCCTAGTGGCGATGGCAATTCGAATCATTCTTTTGGATGAACAAAAAACACTGCAAGAAGAAGAAATTAATCAAACCATCCAAGCGATAAAAAGTGCTTTGGTGAGTGATTGTCAGATTCAGTTAAGAAGCTAATTCGTATCCTTCTTTTTCATTCTTAAGCAAACATGTTAAAAAATGTTTGCTTTTTTTATGGTTGACCCTATAATTAAAGCATGGTGGGAGGAAGTGGGATAAATGTTCTTTGGTAGTTATCAATACACAATTGACGATAAAGGCAGACTTGTGATTCCTTCTAAAATGCGATCGGAATCAGGTCCTGTCCTATTTGCCATGCGTGGATTTGAACATTGCTTGTCCCTCTATACCCATGCCACCTTTGCTCAATTTGTCCAACAAATGAATCAATACGACTATAACCAAGTCAATGTTCGGCAATATTTACGGACGGCATTGGCATCCGTGATTGAGTTAACCATTGACGACCATGGTCGGATTCAAATCCCATTAGACACTCTCAAGCAATTTAAACTTGAAAAAAACGTCAAAATCATTGGTATCAATGACCACATCGAAATTTGGAGTGAGAAAGTTTGGGAATCCTATCAATC
>DBCA01000076.1 GCA_002292805.1 Caryophanales bacterium UBA970 | reverse complement strand
TAAAGTTGGATTGAAGTCTCCCTTTACTGCATTTAAAAATGTTTCATCATGTGGACCTTTGTACTGAAAAGGTGCCGTTGAAATCCAGGTAGGATACCGATCTAAGTAAGTCGGTAACAACTTATGAATCTTGGGACGAAGCGTATAGGCTCCCCATTCTTGCTTTTGACTCGCTACATGAATTGGAATGATGTTATGAGCATCCACTTCGATCATGCTAATTTGAATTGAATTCGCTAACGAATCCCGTAATGCTCTCATGTCTCTTAATGGTGAAAAATCAGTAACAAGTAATCCAGCTTGAACCGTTTTCAAAAACTGCTGAATGGTTTTAACAGTTGGTCCATGGAGAATATAAAATGGTAAACCTTTGTCTTTGGCTTGTTGAACCATAAGCTTCAACCCCATTTTCATTCTTGTGAACATGGGATCATCTTTTGTGTTCTTTGCACTTTCAAAATGGTCAAATAAACTAAAAATAACGATACAAGGTTGATTAAGCTCAACAGCTTTGGTTTGAGTGTAGATAAGTGCCCAGTTATCTTCTAATCTCATCTCACGATTCATCCAATAGACAATAGGGCCCTTTTGGATCGGTATTGTATTCAGTAATTGACCTCGTGAATTTAGCGTATCCATATGGAAATCATAGCATAAAATCATACATTTAAGGTTGTTTATGATAAGATTAACTAGACTTAAATTATGAAAAAAAGCATCACCATTATTGGCGCAGGTACCGCTGGATTAGCGAGCGCCATTCGTTTACAAACCAAAGGTTATCAAGTCACCATTTATGAAAAGAATCCACAAGTGGGTGGCAGAATGTATGCCTTCAAAGATAAAGGATTTCAATTTGATGTTGGCCCAACCATCGTCATGATGCCTGAAATATATCGAGAAATATTTGAATTTAGCGGGGCTAATCCCGATGACTATATTTCGATGCAACTTCTAGATCCTTTATATCAACTTCATTATCAAGATGGAACTTCATTTACGGTTTCAAGTAATCTAACAAAACTTATACCGGCATTAGAAAAAATTTCCTTTGAGGATACCCAAGGTTATTTAAGGTATCTTGCGGATATATACGCTCGATACAACATTGCAAGAAAAGGTTTTATTGATCGCTCTTTTTTGTCGAGCAAAGATATTTTTAATTGGCAAAATATTCTTAACACATTAAAACTAAGAACTTTTAATTCTGCGTATCAATCCATTGCAAAATTTGTTAAAAATGAAAAACTTCGCCAAGCATTATCCTTTCAAACCCTTTATATCGGTGTATCTCCTTTTGTTGGTCCCTCCATTTACACTATCATTCCAATGATTGAATTGTTGTATGGTATTTGGTACATCAAAGGTGGAATGTATGGCATGGCAAAAGCAATGCAGAAACGCTTTGAAGAACTCGGTGGAAAAGTGGTCACCAATGCAAATGTGACGTCCATTAAAATAGAAGATCACAAGGCAACAGGCATCGTCGTTAATAATACTTTCATGCCAAGCGATGCTGTGCTCGTAAATGCAGATTTTCCTTACGCACTCAACCATTTAATCGAACCTCAATATCGAGGTAAATATCAACCTAAAAAATTAGAAAAAATGGAATATTCATCGAGTAGTTTTATCATGTATTTTGGTTTAAATAAAAAAATCAATACCACGGTTCATCAAATCAGATATGCGAAGGATTTCAAAAAGAACATTCATGACTTATTTGAACCAACGCTTCCAGAAGATCCCTCCTTTTATATCTACTCACCTACACAAATTGATCACACGCTTGCACCAGAAGGCAAAGAAATTATTTACGTCCTTGTCCCCGTGCCTAATCGTGAACAACATCAATTCTCATGGGATCAAACGATGACAAAAGCATTCCGAGACAAAATGGTTGCAAAGATCAAAACCATTCCTGGTTTTGAACAATTCGATCAATCCATTGACGTTGAAAAAATCATGACGCCAAAAGATTGGGAAATCCAATTCAATTTACAATATGCGGCAACCTTTGGTTTTAAACCGATTCTATTTCAAAGTAATTTCTTTCGACCACAAGTCAAAGCTTTAAAAGTAAAGCAATTGTATTTTGCTGGCACGAGTACGCACCCAGGCGCAGGGATTCCGATTGTGATGAAATCTGCAAAAATAGCCGTTGATACGATCATGAATGAATTGAAATAAATGGGACTTCGATTACAATACGCCCATTGGCGCTGCGAACAAGTCATTAAAAAACACTCTGCTACTTTTTATCGTGCCTTTTCAAATATCAAGGATCAACATCGTCGCCAAGGTATCTTTGCGGTCTATGCGTTTTGCAGATATGTCGATGACTTAATTGATGAACATCATGATATCAAGGCTTTACAAACGTATAAAAGTGAATTAGATGAATTTGTAAAAGGATATCAAAAAAAAGGATTCCGGTGGAGAGCTCTCGCCGATGCGCGAGATCACTTCTATCCTGATGAACAATATTTTGCACCATTTTATGAAATGATTGAAGGTCAAGAATTCGATGCTTATCCGGTTAGAATCGAAACCATGGACCAACTGTTAAAGTACGCTGATTTAGTCGCAAGCAGTGTTGGTAAGATGTTACTACCGATGCTTGCACCAGATTCAAAGAAAAACCTTACCCCTTTTGCAGTATCTCTAGGTCGGGCTTTTCAATTGACAAACATTCTCCGTGATATCGGTGAA
>DBCA01000077.1 GCA_002292805.1 Caryophanales bacterium UBA970 | reverse complement strand
CCAGTCAATGATTTAGCCATCCGTTTCACGGATGAGCATTACGCGACCAAACAAGATGTGGCGAAAACCCTTGGGACTGCTGTCGTCGATGCCTTATGGGGCACGATCGTGGATTACCGGGCAACGTTTGCTAGAATTTTACCTTTGCAAGCGATGGATAAGCAACCTTTACAAATTGTTTTGACCCCAAGTATTTTAGAAAAAGTCATGGCCTTTGACCGAAAAATGTCTAAGGTGGTCAGCTTACTAAATTATCATCAAATACAAACAGAACTACCTTCAGTCTTTCACCCATTGCTTGTGCCAATCCTCACCGCGGTTGGCAAGCAGTACGGTGCATCGACCGCGGAACGAAATGTGATGTATATTCTTGAAGAAAAAGACGTTGATCGTAAAGCAGAGTTAGCATCCGTGAATCAGTATTATCGCGGGTTAAAACTGATCGCCAAACGTCGGCAAACCAAACTCGATGAAGACCTCATGGGTGAATTGCTCATGTTATTAAACACCACCCAAGAATTGAGCATGTTTTACCGGGAAAAAGAATTGACCAATCGACCAAAGAGTTTGGTAGCTCGCGTCTACGAAGCTGCGCCATACCAACTGATTGAACCGATGATGCAAACTTTATTAACCACGATCAAGACCTTAACCTTGTCACCAATTGTGGTTGCCACCATTGCCCTTTACTACCTTGATTACATCAAACCCTTTGAAGCGTTTAATGATGAGATGAGTTTCTTATTGTTTAAAAATATTCTTGTTCATAGTGATTATGAATCCGCTGCATGTTATTTAAACCTTGAACAATTGATGGAAAATGAAGCGTATGAAAAACGCTTGCTTGAAGTTCAACGAACCAGAGACATCACCTACTTATTGGATTTTTTATTACAACCAATGATGACAAGTGTTGATCAATTGCTGGATCGGCTTGTCTCGATGCAGAAAAACGCTGTGATTGAAGAAGCCAAACAATCATCACCCAAAGCATCATCTTACCCTTTGCCTTCGCCTTTACCTAAAGAAACCAAACCTTTTTCTAGCAGTGAATATACCGTTGGCGAGGTTGAAGCCAATCGTTTACAACAACATTTGTTGGAAACCCATCCGAGCATGAAAAAGGGTGAAGCTATTTTCTACGCTCGACATCACACCTTGGGAAAATACTACACATTGTCACAATACAAACAACAATTGGAGTGCGCTTATGAAACGGCAAGAACTTCAATGGAACATTTGGTGAAACTAGGGTATTATCGTAAAGAGAAATATAAAAATAAATTTGTCTACACACCCGTAGATTTAAAAGGAGCAACCCATGACTAACTTCTATACAGGCTTCTTCAATAATGGCATTGTCACCATCCTCTTGCTTTTAATTATTTTCGCCTCGGTTGCGTTGTTGGCAAGTTGGATCAGAAAAATCCTTTTACCAGAAACCAAAGATACCCTCAAGGTCGATCCAAAAAAAGCCGTGAAAGAAGAACTTGACCGCGTGTTAGTACCATTAGAAAACCCATTAACCCCAAAAACAAAAACGGGTACCATTGAACTAGTGAAAGCAAAAAAATCATCCCCATCGAAGCCTAAAAAACCATCAACCAAGAATGCAACCAAACGTCGTAGCAAAGTTTCCTAAGTCCTTATACGTTCACATTCCTTATTGTGATCATATTTGCCATTACTGCGATTTCACCAAGATGCTAACAAATCGGCAGCAAACGCTGACGTATGTGAATGAAGTCTTAAAAGAAATTGCTTCTTATGGTCAGCATCTTTATCAAACCATTTTTTTTGGTGGAGGCACGCCAACCGCTTTAAACGATGAAGAACTCAACGTTCTCTGCCAAGGGGTCGCCAAATTTGCTTCACCTGATGCAGAGTGGTCTGTGGAATGCAACGTTGAATCCACCACCCCTGAAAAATTAGCATTGATGAAACAAGCAGGCGTCAATCGTTTATCCTTTGGCGTGCAAACTTTTAAAGTCGATGCATTAAAGGCCTTGAATCGCCACCACGATCACCACGATATTGTCACCACGATTCAAGAAGCAAAACGGCAGGGATATCAACGCATCAATGTTGATTTGATTTATGATTTGCCGAAAGTCAGTGATGAAGATTTAAACGATGATTTAAAAAAGTTTCTAACCTTGGATGTTGATCATATTGCCACCTATGCCTTAACGATTCACCCCAACACGGTATTTGGGATTCAAAAACTTAAACCTGTAAGCGACGACGTCTCTCGTCGACATTATGAAACGATTTATCATACCTTGCTTGCCGAAGGTTACGAACGTTATGAAGTGAGTAATTTTGCAAGAAACAAAGATTATGCTCGTCATAATTTAACGTATTGGCGGAATCAAGAATACATCGGCTGTGGGTTAGGGGCCAGTGGCTATCTTCATGGCGTGCGTTACACCAACACCAAGAACATGACCAAATATCTTCAAGGGGTTCGGCGCGATCAAGAAGAAGTCATTGACCTGACCATGAAACGTTTTGAGTTTTTAATGTTAAACCTAAGATTAAACGAAGGCTTTTCATTAACCACCTTTCAAGAGGAATTTCAACAAACGTTTGAAGTAACCTATGAAAAAAACTTGCCAGCATTGATTGAAAAAAAATTATTAACCATCGAAGAAAACCGGGTTCGTTTAACTTTTGAAGGCATGTTATTGCTCGACTATGTGTTGCTAAAATTAACCAAAGACACAATTTAGCACTTTATATTTGACAGTGCCAAAAACCTTGTTA
>DBCA01000031.1:6866-7222 GCA_002292805.1 Caryophanales bacterium UBA970 | reverse complement strand
TTTATGGTTTTACGCGCGTGATCATGACGAGTCTATTCACCGGATTCGGATTCAACTTTTTGATTGCAATGTCTGGTTTCCTAGTTGCCTCCCTTGCCGTGATGTGTGCAAAATCATTGAAACAATTTTCCATTTTTGGTTTGTCGATGTTTTCGGCAGTATTCCATGGGGTCGGACAAATCATAATGGTAGCGTGGTTATATCAATCCATTTACATGATCAACTATTTACCTATTTTAATCGTCTCGAGTTTAATGGCAGGTTTGATCATCGCTAAACTCAGACAACAAGTCTTATACCGCGTTGAAAAGGTGTTGGTATGAAACCATTCCTCATCTGGTTTAAACAAACCTTCT
>DBCA01000031.1:3506-6816 GCA_002292805.1 Caryophanales bacterium UBA970 | reverse complement strand
TTGATTTTATCAACATTAATCTGGATGCAACCGATTGAACAAGGTATCAATCCTTATCAATTACTCGCCTATAACATCGATGTTAGAGATGAAAATCAAACAAAACTCGATCCGTTTTATACGATATTTTTCGCCAATTATGAGGCTAAAGCTCCTCAAGTAGAAAAAGAAGAAGTCGTTCGTATTTTAACGGAAGAAGTAAAACGATTACATCCCTATGCCGATCGTCATCATAATTTTATCGATGCAGATTTTCTAACCATTCACAATTTAAAGGTCTTGAATGCTTCGATGGGTACCAACCAATGGATTCCAATTGATGATGTTTTTTATGATTTGTTATCGGAAGCTAAATGGATGACCGCCTTAACCAATGGAGCATTTAATATGTTCATTGGTGCGATTTCAGATTACTGGGATGCATTATTAGATAATCCTTATTATCGAATGTTTTATCGAGACCTTGATCCTGCTTATCAACCTCTGCAACGTCTTGCATTAGAACACTTATTAACGTTTGTACCGTTAACGGATGAAGATGTTGACGACACGTTAGAATTAAAAATAGAAGATGGTCAAGCATTTGCAAAATTCAATGCTTTTCAAGATGCACAAGTAGGTGAATTAAAAATTACACTAGGTGCGATTGCAAAAGGATTTGCCAATGATGTGATGGCGGACCGATTAGAAAATGCTGGCTATACTCGCGGGTATATTTCTAATGGCACAAGTTCCATTACCACGCTTGGTCATCGTTATGCCAACACGCCTTATCGCTGGCAAGTGACGTCTCCTCATCCTTCGGCAGATTTTGCATTCACGATTGAAAAACCAGGTCGTCATAGTCTATCGACTTCAGGAGCGTATGCAGGATTTCGAATGCCACTAGGATCAACGCGGGTTTTACGTCACCACATCATCGACCCAAGAACAGGTTATCCTTCAACCCAAGCGATTGAGTTAAATGTGATTTCATCAAGTTACCCTGCGGGTCGATTGGATGCATTATCCACCGCTTTGATGACCATGGATAAACCTACCGCGATGCAATATCGTGATGACATCGTTCGCTTAGGTTATGATTTAGAGATTGCTTGGATTGAAGTCAGCAATGATCAAGTTTATGTGACCTATAGTCCTGGGTATGAATCCATGTTAACCAAGGAACAAGGAGTACGATATCAACGATGGTCGGCAACCTTGTAAGCGTTTTCATTTAGAAAGGTCGTTGTCTAGAGATACTTCAATCATTGACAATATAAGTGTAGAAAATAAACATTTCTAAGGAGGAATGGAAATGAACAAATTATCAGTCTTAGCAAGTGTGCTCGCGGTGACGTTCTTGGCAAGTTGTGTCCCACCCACGGAAACCAAAACCGGTGTCGGTTATGGCTTGGTGCACCTTCATTATGTCGGAGTTTCTGAATTGACCACGGTCGATGGCGTGGTCACCGAAGCATCGTTTGAAGAATACTTCTTACCTTACAGCTGGGCGAAAGTGACAGCGGTGGCAGGCACGATTGATACAGTTACAGTTGTAACAACTTCACGAACTACAAATTTACCTGTTCCAACAGTTTATGCACAACATGTAAAAATTGGCGAAAAGATTTTTACGATTGAAGTTTCTGGAGAAGAAGGTTCCCAAACCTTTAAATACAGTTCTACAGGCATTACCGACATCGATGCCTGGGTTGCTAACGAAGATAATGCCCAATGGTATGTTCAACAAATCGAAGCCAATGCTTATGGATTTGTGAATGCCAGTGGCACACCGATCACAACCTTTGAGTTAGCCGATGCATCCGCTAAAGTCTCCATGAGAAAATCAGAATCTGGTTATTGGACCGTCGCTTCTCCTGGTTTAGGTTGGTCTGGTAACATGGATGCTATTGTTGACCTCTTGGTAGGTTCTAAGATGGATTTTGATCCAGCAGACTTTACCAAAGGTACTGACGCTCCACTTGTCTGGAGAAATGGTGACATCACCACCGGTGCCACCGTCACAGATTTTAAAGACTACTTATCTCTAGCCTTACGTGCATTTGCTAACTTAGAAACCATCGAAGCTTAAGCAATTCACAAAAACCTAGTTCCATCAAGAACTAGGTTTTTTCTTTTCATTGAGTGTCAGCGATTGATTTGTTAAAATAAGACACGGAGAAAAAGTATGATCATTGATGCGATTAAAGCTGCTAAAATTGAGGCGATGAAACAACGTAATGAATCTGCAAAAGGCATTTTGTCATTGCTTGCTGATCGTTATTTGTTACAAGCGATTGAAGCGAAAGCCAATCAAAAAGAACTTGGCGATCAAGAAATGACGGCGATTCTCATGAAGGTAGGCAAAGAATTAGAAGACGAAAAAGCAACGTATTTAGCGAACGGTGCCAAAGACCGCGTGGCGAATATTGATGCACAAATTCTGGTTCTAAAAAAATTCTTACCCAAGTTATTGTCCGAAGCTGAGGTTCGCGCTGAAATCAATAAGCTTGCCGATCAAACCTTACCAAGCATCATGAAACATTTCAAAGCGAACTTTGCTGGTAAAGTTGACATGGGTTTGGTGAATCAAATCGCCAAGTCTAAATAACCATAGGGGTGTAGTTGAATGGTACAACTACGGTCTCCAAAACCGTCGATGGGGGTTCGATTCCCTCCACCCCTGCCAAATCAAGATAAAAACCACACATGTGGTTTTTTTACTTTTCAATGAAACCATTGTCACTTTCATTGGTAGATCAACAATATCCAATGAAGGGTTTTACCCATGTTCGCCGCATCGCTAGAGCCTTGCTTGAAAATGAGCAAGGTCTATTCGCGTTTCATCATATTCTTGCCGATGATAAGTTTGGCCATCGTGATTATTTAGAAACCCCTGGTGGAGGCATCGACGAAGGGGAATCTCCCGAAGCTGCCATGATCAGAGAAGTTGAAGAAGAGTGTGGCTTAAAAAGTAGGGTTGTTTTATCGATGGGTGAGGTAAAAGATGCCTATAATTTAATTCAACGATCGAATCATCAATACTTTTTTTACGCGAAGGTCATCGGTCAAGGACACAAGCATTGGACACCCCAAGAACATATCCTGATCCATCAATTGCATTGGTTAACCTTACAAGAAGCGAAAGCATGGTACACACGCTTACCTGAGCAAGGCATTGGTCAACTGATCAAACAACGAGAATTACCATTCATCGAATGGTTGATTCAATATAAACTCTCCTTACAAAAGAAGTGAGTTCTCTTTACTTTATGGCAATAAATTAGTAAGATAAATCAGCATCCATGGCGATCGTGGTGAAGTGGTT
>DBCA01000031.1:0-3459 GCA_002292805.1 Caryophanales bacterium UBA970 | reverse complement strand
CCCATCGGTCGCCCCAAAAGCTAAAACGAGACCCTCTGGGTCTTTTTTTTATTTGACTTGGTAGCAACGATGCTTTGTCTAAAGATTGACATGATCCATATGCTATAGTTTGTGTGTGAAAAAAATCAAAAGACCACAGTCCTTAGGTGAAGAAATAGCCAATGCGGTGTCTCATGGTGTTGGAGCCATCTTCGGCATTGTCGCCCTCATTTTATTTTTACTTGCCAGTCAAACTTGGCAAGAGTATGTCGCAGGTTCCATTTTTGCGATTGCAATCTTTTTATTGTTTCTATCCTCCACGCTTTATCATGCTTTCCCTCAAAAGCTTGGCGTGAAACGTTTGTTTAAACGTTTTGATCATATTGCGATTTACTTATTGATTGGTGCGAGTTTTGCACCCTTACTTCTGATTGTTGCCGACCAACCTTTTGGCATCATCTTTTTTATCATTCAATGGATTGTCATCACCATTGGCATTGTCTTTAAAGCAATCTTTATTGATCGGTTACAAGTCTTTCATGTCGTCATGTTTTTGCTTTTAGGATGGTCTGCTCTTCTGGTCATGGGCCAATTTGAAAAGTTATCCACACCCGCTTTTTATTTAACCGTATGGGGTGGCATTGCCTACACCTTAGGTGTGATTTTCTACGCAAATAGTCGAACATTTAAGTATGCTCATTTCATTTGGCATTTATTTGTGATTGCTGGCGTTGTCCTTCATTTTATCGCCAATTATGGGTTCATTTTTCTCAGCACTTAAGTAAGCCCCTAAAAAAATGAAAAAAGCGTATAATCTTTTCGGTGGCATAAATTATGATTTCAAATATACTTCCCAACAATGATTACAATTTGATGCTAGGCCTCACGGTCATCCTCTTAACAGGCTTGGCGTTTGGTAAGCTTTCAAAATTTCTTAACATTCCTAATGTCACAGGATATTTATTGGGTGGGTTCTTAATCGGACCAGGCCTTCTTAAACTTATTTTTCCTGAATTTCTTGGCATCATTAGCACTGAGTTTATTCATGCACTAAAAATTATTGCCGATATTGAATTGGCATTCATTGCCTTTAGCATTGGTGCAGAATTTAAACTTGAATATTTAAAACGTTTAGGACCCGCGCCGATCATTATTGCCTTTTTAGAATCTTTCTTTGCGGTCGTCTTCATTACGTTAGGGCTGCTCATGTTTGGCTTTCCGCTTTATATATCCCTTGCCTTTGGTGCGGTTGGCGGCGCAACAGCGCCGGCGGCAACGGTGATGGTGATTCGTCAATACAAAGCCAAAGGTCCATTAACGGAAATGATCTATTCGGTGGTCGCAATTGATGATGCGAGTGGTTTAATCTTTTTTGGAATCGTCACGGCGATCATTAAAATCATCACCGGACAAAGTACAGGAAACCTTGGTTGGCTTATCATCTTGCCTGTGGTTGAAATTGTTGCCTCAATTATCTTTGGCTTGGTGTTAGGCTATTTATTAAAGCTATTAACCCAATGGTTCACTGGAAGAGGGAATCGAATTTCGATCGTGATTGCCTTATTGTTTTTAGCCATCGGTTTAGCAAGATTCGTGAATGTTGAATTTGGGTTTGGTTTATCAAGCTTGATGGCAGGGATGGCGATGGGCACTATTTTTACGAACACATCCAAACATGTCGATCAAGTCATGCCACTGGTTGAACGCATTACGCCACCGTTTGTGATTCTGTTTTTTGTTTTATCCGGTGCTGATATTCAACTTAATAATTTTAGTTTAGCTGCGATTGCTATCTTAGCCATTTATTTGGTGTTTCGTGTCGGTGGGAAAATCTTTGGTAGTTTTCTTGGTGCCCGGATTTCCAAGGCTGGTAAACAAGTGGAACGTTATTTAGGTTTTGCCTTGTTACCTCAAGGTGGCATCGCATTGGGTCTATCAATTTTGATGTTAGACATCATTCCTCCTGAGTTAGGATTACCATACGATGGTGGATTGTTACGCGTGGTCGTGATCGGTGCAGTGTTCGTATCAGAAATCTTTGGGCCAATTCTGTTAAAAGAAGTTCTCATCAAGTCTAAAGAAGCCACCGTGATAAAATAAGAAAGAGGGATATATGAAACTATTAATTTATGTCTTGAGCCACGTTGAAAAACTTCAAACCCTGTTAAATCAATTCAATGACCAAGGAATTGCTGGGGCGACCATTCTTGATTCCAGCGGCATGGGTCGAGAACTTTCTGAACGTGATGAATTCTCCATCTTTGGATCGATGCGCGCCTTGATTGATCAAAATAACCGCACCACCAAAACATTATTCTTGGTTGTGGAAGATGATCAAGTCAAAAAGATTGAAAAAGTCATTGAATCGGTGATTGGTGATTTATCTAAACCTGACCAAGGCATCTTGTTTACGATTCCACTAGACTACGTCAGTGGCTACAAAAAGAAAAAGAAGTAAGCCTCATCTAAAGAGAAAACGCCTCGAACCGAGGCGTTTTTATTTGAAGAGGTTGAATATAGATTAAACAGCGACTTGAACTTTATCTAAATACATTTCAAAAAACTCTTCCATCGCTTGGTTATGATAAGGTTCTAAAATGCCTCTAAGTTCAGTTCCCGAAGTATGGACGGGCAAGACCAAGTCGGTTAAATTTAACTCCGTGTATTGCAAGGGGCGGGAACCATCAAAGAACGTTCTAGATAGCGACGTGGTTCTTGGGTTGGTGTCTGCGTTGAATGGCAACAAAGGATTTTGAAGTGAAGAATCATTGTAGGTGACCAACATATCCTTGATGATCAATGGGTTGGCTTGAATCGATTGACCATTGGTTTCAATGTACATAAAGGTTGGGACGAATCCAGTCGCATATCCAAAGGTGATATTGAGGATATTGTCCATCCCGTAATTGGTTTTAAAGTCTGACCATCCTGGGGTGGCGTTGCCAGTGTCAGCGCTCCATAGTTGATTGTCTAAGACATCAAGGCCATAGATCGGTGGCAATGTTGGATTGGCTTGAATATAAGGTAGCACAAACGTGTTGAAGGCATAAGTGCAATCAGGACAAGTTCTCCGTCCAATATACATGATCATCTTTTGGTTTTTCGTAAAAAGTTGATCAAAGTTTGCTTTGGTTAAAAATGCAAAGGTGGGTAAGATCAGGCGGTCATTGAACCACGTGGTTAATAATGCCAAATCATAAAACAAGGCATTGTCACTTGATCGATTGGGATTATAGGCTTTGAAGTAAGCAAGATCACCTTGATCAAAGATCGTTAAGACCGGGACAGATCCCGTCACCATGGGAATACCAAATTTATCTTCAGCAAATAAAAGGTTGGTGTACTCTAGGTAATACGTAAGGATGTTGGTTTCTTCAATCCAGGAACGCATCACCGGTAAAAATTCAGTGGTACAACCGCAGGTTGCATTGCCAACCATCAAAATAAATGTTTGTTCTTGATCGACCATCACAGACAATT
>DBCA01000015.1:909-4804 GCA_002292805.1 Caryophanales bacterium UBA970 | reverse complement strand
TCGATGAGTCGTTCGTTTGGCATCCATGTTGCCCAACTTGCGTCTTTACCAAATGCATTGATTCAACGGGCAAAATCAATCCTCGCGATGTTAGAAACGCAACCAAGCGCCTTACCAGTTCAACAGATTCAACCTGAAATATCGCCATTAGAAAAAGCGTTAAAGCAAATTGATCCCTTAACCTTATCTCCTATGCAAGCGTTAGAAGTGTTGATGGACTTAAAGAAAAAATTAGGTTAAAGACATGAATAAGATTCACATTCTTTCTTCGCAATTAAGCAACATGATTGCTGCCGGTGAAGTGGTTGAACGCCCGGGTAGTGTCATCAAAGAATTGGTTGAAAATTCGATTGATGCGAAATCAACTCGCATTGAGATTACGATTGAACATGCGGGTCGTACATTAATGGAAGTTCGTGATAACGGTGAAGGCATGAATCAAGTTGATTTGAGTCAATCGATTGTTCGCCATGCCACGAGTAAAATTCGAGACGAATATGATTTGTTTAGAATCAAAACCTTAGGATTTCGTGGCGAAGCATTGCCTTCGATTGCCAGTGTGTCAAACTTAACCATTACCTCATCAGATGGCACTGGACCTGGATATCAATTAAAAATCACCGATGGTCTGACCACCATCCAACCCACCTCGAGTCGTCAGGGCACAATTGTGACGGTGGAACAATTGTTTTATAACACCCCAGCAAGATTAAAGTTTTTAAGAAATGATTATATCGAAAGTAGTCATATCATTGATGTGGTCACCCGCATTGCCCTTGGTCATCCCAAGATTGCTTTCCAATTGGTGATGGATCAATCTACCGTCTTTACGACGGATGGACGAGGGGATGTCTTGAGCATCATGACTCAAATCTTTGGCAAAGACACCACCCAACAAATCAAACCTTTTGCCTTTCAATCTCATGATGTGACCATTCAAGGATTTCTTGGATTACCTAGTCTAGCGAAAAGTCATCGCTACGCGATGTATACCTTGGTCAATGGCCGGTCAGTGACATTACCAAAAATCAATCAAGCTATCCTTGAAGCATATCGACCTTTTTTACCACCTGTGCGATACCCTTGGATTTTTTTACACTTCAATGTCGATCCTAGTTTAGTGGATGTCAACGTTCACCCAACGAAAAAAGAAGTTAGATTATCTAAGGAAGAAGCACTTAAACTAGCTTTAATTCCAGCGATTAAAGAAGCTTTGCAACAACAAAACTTATCTCCCATAGGTACGTATGATCCCTTGCCGCTATCACAACCAACCCTTGAATCAAATCAACCTAACATTAAAGAAAGCAATCAAGAAGTAGGATGGATTCCGTTATCGTTTGAACAACAACAGCAGCGGATGAAACTTACCGTGATGGCACAGATGCACCTTACGTATCTTGTCTGCAGTGATGATCAAGGAAGTATTTATCTGATTGATCAGCATGCTGCCGATGAGCGGATTCGCTATGAACGACAACTTGATTTGCTCAAAGATAAACAATTAGCTATTGCTCCATTGGTCCCTGTGATGGTGGATTTAAAACCAAGTCAAATCAAATTATTAACGGAAGAACGACTTCAATTACTCAAGTCTATTGGTTTAGAATTAGAACCATTTGGTGCCAATGTCTTGAAGGTCAACACGATCCCTTCATGGGCTCTCCATCAAGCTCAGGTTTATGTGGAAGATTTACTCCATCAATTATTTGAAGAACCAACCTTACAACCGGATAAATTAAGACTCTATGCGTTGGCCTCAAAAGCCTGCAAGACCAGTATCAAAGCTCAAGACATGTTAACGTTAGAAGCAATGCAATCACTGGTCAATCGCCTCCTTGATTGTCAGTTCCCTTACACGTGTCCCCACGGTCGTCCGACGATGGTTCAATTTTCCAAACGTCAATTGGAATCGATGTTTAATCGATCAGGGTTTTAAGATGATTTATGTCATTGGTGGCCCCACAGGCACAGGAAAAACTTCCCTTGCGACAACCCTTGCCAAAGCTTGGCATGTCCCGTTGATCAATGCCGATGCTTTTCAAATGTATCAAGGGATGGATATTGGCACCAACAAAGACTTGGCATCCTTACAAGGCATTGAACATTATTTATTTGATGTCATCTCGCCAAAGGAAACGATGACCGTGGCTCGTTATCAACGTGAGGCTCGTCAGTTGTTTGATTCATTACTGAATAAACATCCTCGAATTATTCTTGTCGGTGGCACTGGACTTTATGTGAAAGCGAGTGTGTATGATTTTAGTTTTGCCCAACATGAAACCAATCCAGATTTATCAAAATTTGAAACGATGAGTAATGAACAACTTCATGATTATTTAAAAACTGTTGATTTAACGTCCTCTCAACACATTCATCCTCACAATCGGCGTCGGGTGCTTCGAGCGATTGCGATTTTAATCGCGACGGGAAAAACCAAAACAGATCAAGAACTCAATCAAAAAAAAGAAATCTTATATCCAACCACCTGGATTGGCATGAATCCTAATCGCGACGAGTTGTATGCCCGTCTTGATGCACGTGTCATGACCATGGTTAACCAAGGTTTAGTTAAGGAAGTTCAAACTTTAATCCAACAATATGGTGACCATATTCAAGCCTTTCAAGGGATTGGTTATAAAGAAATGATTCGTCATCTCCAAGGTGAAATTGACCTTGAAAGCACCATCCAGTTGATTCAACAGTCAACCCGACGATATGCGAAACGTCAATTGACGTATTTCCGACATCAATTTCCAATGACCTGGTATGAGGATTGGCCAACGGCTGCCAAGCAACTACTCCGATGAAACAGGTTGCATCTTATCAAGTAGGTCATCAAGTCGAGATGAAAAAACCTCATCCTTGTCTTCAACGTTCGTCTTTATTTGAAGTCATAAAAATTGGCGCAGACATTAAAATTAAATGTTTAGGTTGTGGAACGATATTAATGATGACCCGTGACCACTTTAATCAACGTTTAAAAACAGTTCTTCCCGCTAAATAATTGATTTCATTCCTATTGATATAGGATGAAAGCTCTACACATTGGGTTATCGTTTCCAATGATCAATCAACCATCCAAGGTTGTTTTTCATGGGTTATCTTTTGAATTGCCATCCAAAGGACTGGTGGTGATTACTGGGGATTCCGGGATTGGTAAAACTTCTTTGCTTTCAATGATTAGCGGGCAAAAGCAACCGACAAAAGGCAAAATCATCTACCCCAAAAACTGGAAGTTAAATCCTCCTCTTTATTTGGAAGATCAACTTTCTTTGGTGCCTACTTGGCATATCAAAGATTTTATGGCTCACCCTGACACCAATGATGATCTACATCAACTTGGTCTACCTTTACATACAAGGAAAAAACGTTTTCAAGAACTTTCAGGTGGGCAAAAAATTAGAGTCATGGTTGCCTTATTTTTCTCTCAACCAAGTGCCTGTTATCTGCTTGATGAACCTACCCATGCATTGGATGAGGCGTTAAGAAGATCTATGATTAAGTTTTTAACCAATCATGCGAATAACCGATTGATTGTGGTGGCTACCCATGATGCTGACTTAATCGCCCAAGCAAATCATGAATTAAAGATGGTTTCAGCCTATGAATCCAAATGGATAGATCACCAATTCAATGCAGGAACTTTTGTCAAAGAACAAAAAGTGAATTTAATCATGAGGAAACATTGGTTAAAAAAACTCTTTTGGTTGCATCAAGGACAATGGCTTGGTGTTACCTTAACAATTGCATCGATGATGATTCATGTCGGTTTACTGTTGACCGGATTCATCCAACACTCCTTCGTTCAACAACAAAAACAATATTTAGAGTTAGAAAAACTTGAGCCCTTTTTATCGATTCAAGAAGTTCAACAAACTGATATTCATCAGTC
>DBCA01000015.1:0-890 GCA_002292805.1 Caryophanales bacterium UBA970 | reverse complement strand
CCCCGTTTCAATTAACTAAATCCCAAGCCCCTGATCTACAACAACTTTCCTTGGCGATGTCGATGGTTCCTGATGCAAGGGTGATGATCTCGATTGCTGAGTGGTTTCCCTCATCTATTTCCATTGAGAATATCAACTTCAATGTGCGATTTATTGATATGCCTTATCAAGAAGACCGTCTCAGCGTTTTTTGGATTTATCCTAACGTCACTCTGCCGGCCTCTCTTGAAATTTCAACTCGTAAAATCATCGACACGATGCCTGTGTTTTCTTTTGAACGTGATTTAACCATCATTGACAAGCGACCTATTCAGAGTTGGTTTGAACCTCCACAAATTCTTTTGTCCTATTGGCAATGGCTTCATTTATTACAAACCAACACCGCCCTCGTGAATGGTGAGGAAATAAGTTACCTCAATATGTATCAAGCGATATACCCTCCTGCTTCGCTTCTGATTCATGATCCTGGTGGCACTGTCAAAAACATACTGCAATCCAATCTCAATCAGCACGATTGGACATTTCATCAGTCCATAGAAAAAACCTATGAACTCAAGCATCTTTTGTTAGCGTCCACTAGAACGCTCACGCAATTCATCTTTATGGGTTTATGGATTTTAGGATTATTTGTTTGGTCTACGAGACTTCATTGGATTTATCAAAACCATCATGGTCAATGGCGATGGTTATTACTGTTGCACCTTCCGATGAGAAGCATTTGGCAGGCCATATCTTCTAAGACTTTCTTAAGTGGTTTGATGATCTTAAGTGTTGTTCAATTCATCTTTATCTTCTTGATGAATCGTTCATACCTGATTCCTGGATCCACAATTGTGTCCATGGTAATCATTGGTTTGTTGGTGGCTTTAATCGAACACATCAGTCGCTAC
>DBCA01000019.1 GCA_002292805.1 Caryophanales bacterium UBA970 | reverse complement strand
AAAGAAGATGTGTATACCTCGATTCATATTGAAGAACACACCCTTGAATGCCGTGCAACTAAATTAGGTAACGAAGAAATCACCCGTGATATTCCTTCCACGAATGAAGAAGCGAAAGCTTACTTAGATGAACGTGGGATCATCATCCCAGGTGCGGAAGTCAAAGAAGGCGATATTCTTGTTGGTAAAGTCACCCCAAAAGGCGTCACCGAACCAACCAGTGAAGAAAAATTATTACGCGCAATCTTTAGTGAAAAAACCAAAGAAGGTAAAGATTCCTCGCTCCGTGTTTCTCATGGTGGTGCAGGGATTGTCTTGGATGTCAAAATCTTCTCTCGTGAACGTGGGGATGAATTAGCGCCAGGCGTCAATGAAGTGGTTCGTGTTTACATCGTTCAAAAGAGAAAAATCTCCGAAGGGGATAAGATGTCAGGTCGTCACGGGAACAAAGGGGTTATCTCGCGAATTCTTCCTGTGGAAGACATGCCTTTCCTACCAGACGGTACGCCAGTGGACATCATGCTCAACCCATTAGGGGTTCCAAGCCGGATGAACATCGGGCAAATTTTAGAAATTCATTTAGGGATGGCTGCCAAAAAACTTGGCATGAAAATCGCCACCCCAGTTTTCGATGGTATTTCCAATCAAGAAATCATGGACCTGATGAAAAAAGCAGGACTTGATGAAGATGGTAAATCTGTCTTGATTGATGGTCGCACCGGTGATTCGTTTGATGAACGCATCTCTGTTGGTGTCATGTACATGATTAAACTCGTGCACATGGTCGACGATAAATTACACGCTCGGGCGACGGGTCCTTACTCCTTGGTCACGCAACAACCGCTTGGTGGTAAAGCACAAAACGGTGGTCAACGTTTCGGGGAAATGGAAGTGTGGGCACTGGAAGCTTATGGTGCTGCCAATACATTACAAGAAATTCTCACGATCAAATCGGATGACCGTGTCGGTCGTCGTAAAGCCTATGAAGCCATCATCAAAGATCGCGACATTCCACGTCCAGGCATTCCTGAATCGTTCAAGGTTCTGCAAAAAGAATTACAAGCCTTGGCCATTGATGTCCGCTTGTTTGATGAAACCAACCAAGAAATGGACATGGAACAACTTTCCAAAGATGCGCTAGCAGAAGAACGTAAGATCAACTCTTCAATTCGCGCGTATACGTCAGAATCATTTGATGCTGATGAAAACGAAATGGCGATTAATGAAAGCTTTATCATTGAAGATGAAAAAGGCGAAGTAGTCACGACTGCCAAAGTCGATGACGAAGAATAGGAAGGGAGCACACCATGGTTGAAATTAATAAAATTAGTAAAATCCGCGTCGGTTTAGCTTCACCAGAAACCATTCGTAAATGGTCTCATGGAGAAGTGATGAAACCAGAAACGATTAACTATCGTTCGCAAAAACCAGAAATGCAAGGTTTGTTCTGTGAAAAGATTTTTGGTCCTTCCAAAGATTATGAATGCCATTGCGGTAAGTATAAAAAGCAACGTTATGTTGGGGTTGTTTGTGAAAAATGTGGCGTTGAAGTCATGACCAAAGATGCTCGAAGAGAACGCATGGGTCATATTGAATTAGCCACCCCATGTGCACATATTTGGTATGTCAAAGGCATTCCTTCCCGGATCGCTTTAATTTTAGACATCAATGCAAAGCAATTAGAAGAACTCGTTTACTTAGTGGGTTCAACACTAATTTGCTTAAATGCTGGTCAATCCAAGATTTTAAAATACCGTCAAGTCATTGATGAAAAAACCGGTCGCGTAGACTTTGTGTCTGTGATCAAAGAATTCCAAGGACGTTTAGAAGGTTATGAAGCGGCCCGTGCGGAAGAACTTGTTAACCGTTTAGAAAACCGCAGCGAACCGATTAACTTCGAAGTCGTCACCGCCTTTATTCAAAAACATTTAGGTTCAGAATTTGGTGAAGGTGCCGAAGCGATTAAACGTTTGTTAAAAGAAATTGATTTAGAAAAAGAATTCCAAGCCATCAACAAAGAAATGGTCAATGCCCCGACTCAACGTCGTAACAAGTTGATCAAGCGTTTAGAACTTGTGGATAGTTTCCGCTTATCCAACAACCGTCCTGAATGGATGATTTTGGATGTCTTACCAGTCATCCCACCTGATTTACGTCCGATGCTTCAACTCGATGGCGGTCGGTTTGCGACTTCCGATTTAAACGATTTATACCGTCGTTTAATCGCTCGTAATCGTCGTTTAAAGAATTTAATTAACATGAATGCGCCAAGCACCATGTTACGTAACGAAAAGCGGATGTTACAAGAAGCTGTTGACGCGTTAATTGACAACGGCCGTCGTGGTAAACCAGTCTTATCTTCCGGTGGTTCGGGTCGGGAACTCAAGTCCTTATCCTCTGCCTTAAAAGGTAAACAAGGTCGCTTCCGTCAAAACTTACTCGGTAAACGGGTTGACTATTCTGGTCGTTCCGTCATCGCCGTTGGCCCAGACTTAAAGATGTACCAATGTGGATTACCTCGAGAAATGGCGATCCAATTACTGAAACCATTCATTGCTTCTTTATTGATTGATCGTGGGTATGCAAACTCCCATAAACAAGCAGAAAAGAAAGTCGAAAATTACGACGAAATTGTCTTTGATATCGTCGAAGAAATCATTTCCTTCCACCCTGTGCTACTCAACCGTGCGCCAACCCTTCACCGATTAGGGATTCAAGCATTCCAACCTAAACTAGTGGAAGGTCGCGCCATCCGTTTACACCCACTGGTCACGACTGGATTTAACGCTGACTTTGACGGTGACCAAATGGCCGTACACGTCCCATTAAGCAAAGCTGCCCAAGAAGAAGCCGTGAATTTAATGTTAGCCTCCAACAACATCTTAGGACCAAAAGATGGATTACCGATTGCGACGCCATCCCAAGACATGGTCATTGGTAATTTCTATTTAACGATGGAAAACACCAAAGCTTACTATGAAGCGAAAGCGGCAAAAGCGAAAAAAGCCGGGGATGAAATCAACGCAGAAATGTATGAAGCATTTGCCAACGGCGAAGGAAAAGTCTTTAAAGATCTTTCTGAAATCGTGGTCGCTTATCAAACCAAACAAATCCACTTGCATAACCGGATTGCGGTCCCTGGATCCGCATTAAAGAAAACAAACTTTACCCCTGCGATGAATGAAGGTTATCTTTTAACCACCGTTGGTAAAATGATTTTCAATAGCATTTTCCCAAGTGACTTCCCTTATATCAACAACAAGAGTACCGCCAATATCAAAGGTGATCTTGAAGAATATTTTGTTCCTAAAGGAACGGATTTCCCTAAAGTCATTGCTAAGAAACCTATGATGACACCATTAGGTTCAAAAGATTTATCGGCCATCATTAAAGAAGTCTTCGCTCGTTATGGCACCAGTCGTACCAGCGTCATCCTCGACAAGATGAAAGACCAAGGCTTTAAGTACGCCACAGTTTCTGGTTTAACGGTTGCCTTAAGCGACATCGTGAAATTAGAAAACAAACAAGAAATTATTGATGAAGGTGATCGCCGTGTTGAAGAAATCACCGATCAATTTAATCAAGGGTTACTCACCGATGAAGAACGATATAATCTTGTCGTTCAAATTTGGAAAGAAGATGTTCAAAAGAAAATTGCCAGCAGTGTTCTTGCCCTCATGGCCAACAAGAATGACAACCCACTCAACATCATTTTCAACTCAGGGGCACGTGGGAAGGCCTCTAACTTTAACCAATTGATTGGTTATCGTGGATTGATGTCAAAACCAAATGGTAAGTATATTGAACTTCCTATCCGTTCTTCCTTCCGTGAAGGTTTATCAATCTCTGAATTCTTCATCGCCACCCACGGTGCGCGTAAGGTCGGTGCTGATACCGCGTTAAAGACAGCTGACTCTGGGTATTTAACCCGTAAACTTTGTGACGTTTCTCAAGACGTGATCATTCGTGAAGCCGACTGCGGTACCGATCATGGCACCAATGTCTATGACATCAAAGATACCGCACGTGACACGATCATCACACCATTATTAAGTCGATTAGTCGGTCGCTTTAACATCCGCGATGTCATTCATCCAAAAACCAAAGCGGTGATTGTTGAAGGTGATCGCATGATGGATGAACGCGATGCCAAGTTGATTGTTGATGCCGGGATTACCGATGTAGAAATTCGCTCGGTTATCGGTTGTGAATCCAAAGGTGGGATTTGCCAAAAATGTTATGGTCGTCACTTGGCCACAGGTAAACTTGTAGAAATTGGTGATGCCGTTGGCATCATGGCCGCCCAATCGATTGGGGAACCAGGAACGCAGTTAACGATGAGAACATTCCACGAAGGTGGTGTTGCTGGTCGTAACATTACCGACGGGTTGCCACGCGTTGGAGAAATTTTTGAAGCTCGCCGTCCCAAAGGTGAAGCAGTGATTTCCTCGATTAGCGGAAAAGTCGTGAACATCGAAGACAACAATGGTCGTTATAAAGTTACCGTCAAGAATGATTTAGATACCCTAGATTTTGATACCCCATTTGGTTCACGCTTGCGTGTCAAAGTCGGTGATAAGATCGTCTCAGGAACTAAAATTTCTGAAGGGGCTGTCTATCCAAAAGATTTATTAAAGTATGCCGATATGACGGCTGTTCAAAAGTACATCATCAAAGAAGTTCAAAAGGTTTATCAATCCAACGGGGCAAGCATTGCCGATAAGCATATTGAAGTCATCATTCGTCAAATGACCCGCAAAGTGCTCATCATTGATGGTGGAGATACCGATATGTTAACCGGTTCGAAAGTGGACACAACCACCTTCACGGAAAAGAATGAAATTGCTTTGTTATCTGGTAAAAATCCAGCGGTTGCGATGCCACGTTTATTAGGGATCACCAAAGCATCCTTAGAAACCGAATCCTTCCTCTCGGCAGCATCTTTCCAAGAAACCACCAAGGTGTTAACCGATGCGGCCATCAAAGGAAAAACCGATGTTCTTCATGGTCTAAAAGAAAATGTGATCACTGGGAAATTAATTCCAGCAGGTCGTGGTTTATTCACGGACGCGATGAAGAAAACAACGGCAGATAACTTCACCGTTGAGCAATCCATGCGCCAAATCAAAGCCAACTATCGTTCCAATGATGAACAATACTTGGAAAAGTTTGAAGACTTTTTAGAAGATTAATCGTTTAGAGTCAACTTACTAAAAGAGGATGCCAACAGCATCCTCTTTTTATTTTTGTTATGATGATGACAAGATGAAACGCTTCCTAACTCTCACCTTATTAATTGGATTCCAACTCCTTCAATCTTCTTCATTTCCCCTTACATCGACCTTGAGTGGTGTTATCTATCGTGATGTCAGAATCAACGAAGGATATGCCACCGCGATGCCCAGTACAGGGCTCGTCAATATGTTGGTAATTCCTATTCAATTCACCGATGCGACATGTGCGGAGATTCTTGAAGGATGCCAACAAACCAAGGACAACATCGACACTGCTTTTTTTGGTTCTCCATCTGAATTGCCTTGGCATTCCGTTGCTTCTTATTATCACGCTTCGAGTTATGGACAATTAACCATTGAAGGCATGGTGACCGATTGGTTTACTCCATCCATCACGGCTGTTGATTTATCCAACAACCGCGGTCTACTTGGTGGAGACGTCATTCAACCAGCACTCACCTATTTTAAAGAAACCTATCCTAATCGGGTCTTGGATTTTGATCAAGATCAAGATGGTTATTTGGACGCGGTTTATTTTATTTATTCATTACCCTTTGATCCTCAAGGGGAACAATATGGCGAAGACAAGGATGTGTTCTGGGCGTTTGTTGCCTATCAAGGTGGCGCGGCTAATGTATTAAGTCCTACGTTATTTCATTATGGTTGGAGTAGTTATCAATTCATGTATGAAGATGGCTACTATCAACGTAGTGCCAATGGCAAAGCAGAATGGAATGAAAACAATGAACCGATCTTTTTTCCATGGATTGATAATCAAGGTCGACGGACGGTTGATGCGCATGTTTATATTCACGAAGTTGGCCATTTGCTAGGATTGCTTGATTATTATTCTTATGATCGAAGTGCTGGGGATTGGGGTCCTTCAGGGGCATTAGACATGATGGATTACAACATCGGTGATCATAATGGATTTTCAAAAATGGCATTAGGATGGATTCCTCCGACATTTATTAGTCAACCAGGAACCGTGGTCTTACCTTCGATTGCCACCCAACCCTCGATGTTGATGTTAACCAAACCTAATCCCACGACGATGATGGATGAATATCTCTTGCTTGAATTTTATCAACCGATTGGCTTGAATCAAAAAGATAGCCAAGCTTCTTTTGCCGGAAGGTACCCGCGCATGTTTACATCCTCGGGATTAAAGATTTATCATATCGATGCAAGAATTGCTCAGTTGATGGTCACAAGTCAAGGATTAACCTTTGATGCTTATGTGAAGGACATGGTTTATACAAGTGAATATCGTTATCAACTTTCGCATAGTAACACGGTGAGTCGTA
>DBCA01000113.1 GCA_002292805.1 Caryophanales bacterium UBA970 | reverse complement strand
GCCTTAGAGGTTTTATTAGAACGAAATCGTAACCGTAAATGGAAACAATTTCCTGAAGAAGCCATCCATAAAATGTTTCATGATTATCAATTCCCTACTGAAAGTGAAAAAACTTATTATTTTAAGGTGTTTGATGTTCCATTTGACCAATACTCGGATAAAATAAGATTAATCAGTGAATGGTTAAGCAAAAATTATGGATCCTAAATTACATCCACTAGAGTCTGATGAAGCGATGATGCTGATGCAACGCTTTTTATCGGATGTCATTTTTGAATATCGTGAAAATGAAATCAAGGATTGGCTACAAGGCTTAAATCAAAACCATATTCAAGAAATTTTAGATAAACCAGGAAATGAAGATTTAAAAAAGAACGCTTTTATCATTCCATTCACGTATTTACATTATGCAGTTGTCCCTAGCGCTAACTTGGTCGATCAATTAAAGGTTTGGTTACAACAACACCCTTTGATTCCTCAAGATAATGTGATTCTTCAAAAAACAAAATTAAACTTTGAACGTATCTTCAAAGGTAAAACTGAATTCATTTACGACGTTAATAACGGCGGTCATAAATCTTATTAATTAATTCAATGATAGTCGGTTTTTTAAGCTTTAAGAGCGCGAGATCTTTTTGAACACGTTGATAAAGCGTTTCAATCATATCCTTTGCTTTCTTTAATCCCAATTGACTAACAAACGTTGCCTTATTCAACGCAACATCGGATTTCGATTTTTGTAGTTCTGCTTCTGTAGCAGTAATTTCTAACACATCATCTTGAATTTGAAACATCAAACCAAGGTTAAGTCCTATTTGACCCCATCGATCTTCATCTTGAGGTGAAGCAATGATTGCGCCCATTCTAAACGAAGCTTCAAGGAGTTTGCCAGTTTTATGCCGACTAATCAATGTTAAATGTTCAACATTTGCCTGCGTACCTTCTGCTTCGATATCTAACAGTTGTCCATAGACCATGCCATTAAGACCTGCCCTTGTGGCAAGAAGTTGAATAATTTTAACCTTTTGTTGATCTTGAATGTGTTTAGAATCCGTAACACGTTCAAAGGCATTCGTTAATAATCCATCTCCTAATAAAATCGCTGTCGCTTCATCAAATTTTTTGTGGATGGTAGGAACACCATGTCGTAGGACATCATCATCCATTGCAGGTAAATCATCATGAATTAATGAATAGAGGTGAATCATTTCAATGCTGGTAGCAATATCAATATAAGGCAATGGATCAATGCCATAACTTTCAATGAGTGAGAGAACAACCAATGGACGAAATCGTTTACCACCAGCTTTAACAGCATAAAGTCCAGCTTCTTTTAACGTTGAGTTTGGTAATCCATCAAGATACCGAACTAAGGATTCTTCAATATTGTTTTTCATATGGATTGAGAAAGCGATGGTGGAATCATCAACTCTGCATCTTTTAATCCAATGATATTTTGCTTACCCAAAACCAACATAATCATTTTCAATTCTTCGATAAATTGATTTAATTGTTCCACCGCTTCTTCGTGTGAATGATCCTTAACAAGATGTAAAAAATACCCAGACAACCCAACGCTTTTTGCACCTAGTGCTAAACTTTTAATCACATCTAACGGTGAACGAATACCGCCACTTGCGATGAAGTTTCCTTGAGGATAAACCCTTGCATTGATTAAGGACTGGACCGTGGAAATGCCCCAATCATTAAAACTCGTAAATGCTTTTGTTCGGCGTTGATTTTCAATGATTGCAAAGTTAGTACCACCTTGACCTGCGACATCAATAAAGTTGACACCCAAATTCAATATTTGACCAATTGTCTTTTTACTCATACCAAAGCCAACTTCCTTCACAATGAGGGGAACTGAAATATGTTCCTTTATATTTTGGATTGACGATAACCAACCTTCAAAATCACGGTCACCTTCGGGCATGACCACTTCTTGCACTGCATTCACATGAATTTGCAAAGCATTAGCCTTCAATAAATGAATCGCTTTTTGTGCATTTTCAACGGTTTGACCTGCACCTAGATTGGCAATCACAAAACCATCAGGATTTACTTGTCGAATGACACTAAATGTTTCGCTAAGAGATGGATTTTTAAGCGCTGCACTAATCGAACCTGTTGCCAGAGGAATCTTAAAATGTTTGGCAAGCATGGCAAATCTTTCATTTAACGTTTTAGCTTGTTCACTACCACCTGTCATCGCATTGATATAAAAAGGTAAGGGAAATCGTTGGTTAAAGATTGAAACCGATAAATCGATATCATCTGCGTTAATCTCAGGAAAAGCATGATGAACAAACTTAATCAAATCAAAATCATTTGGTTTTGAAGGTTGTGCGTAGGCATATTGAATGTGGTCATCTTTTCGATTCATAATCAAATTATATCGGAAAGCACTAAAAACTTGAGTGCTTTCATCTTAGCTTTAAATGATGGATGTTGCTGACGAGGTAAGTAGATGATGACACAATCACCACCACCTGCACCAGACATCTTGCCTGTTCCGCCTAAATCAGAAGCAACTTCAAAAATCTTTTCCATGCCTGGCGTCACGAATTCAGTTACTGATATCTTTGATAATTTCATCAGGTGTTGTTGAAGTTGGGAAATTATTTTAAGATCATGTCCCTTCAATAAGGCATGCAGAAGTAAATTACTCTTTTTAATCCAATCTTCATGGATGTGCGGTTTGACTTTGTTGACCATATCATATGAGTTTGCAGATGATCCTGAGTAAACGACCAAGGGTTTCTCAATTGGATTGCGAATAGGTTCAATCTTTAATCCGACCCAATCCATCTTCAGCAAGGTTTCAACGTGGAGTGTTTTAATCATTGGCATCATTGCTTTTGAAAACTTGCGATAATGAATGGGTTGATTAAAACTGCTGCAAGCAATATCACCAAAAGATGTGTCTTGATAATTTTGAATCGTGGCAATCACGGCTAATTGATATAACTGAAGTGGTGTAAAATCAACACCATAAAATTTTAATAATGCTCCAATCACAGCCACTGTTATCGCTCCACTACTTCCTAAACCATACTTACCTTGTTCAGATACTAATGAAGAATCAATCGTCATTTTAAAGGTTTTCCAACCGATCTTCTTTGCCATCATCCATTGTCGAACCACTTCCATTGCCAGTCGTAAATAAGGATTTTTAATTTCATGAATGGAAGTAAATGTGATATTTTCTCCAGGATATTGT
>DBCA01000017.1:6528-7297 GCA_002292805.1 Caryophanales bacterium UBA970 | reverse complement strand
AACCATCAATATCCCTTCTGAGCGTGAACCGAAATCATCGTAGGAACACCGGGTACTCCCGTTATCGAGTCCATGAAGTGCGTTGCAAGGCAACGAAACAAGGTGGTACCGCGTGAACTCACGTCCTTGAAACCAAGGACGTTTTCTTTTTTAGGAGGCTAGTGCCATGGAATTAAAATCGACATTATTGATGCCAAAAACATCATTTGAAATGAAAGCAAATTTGCCGGTGAAAGAACCGACGTTTATTACCTATTGGCAAACCATCAAGTTATATGACAAGATGCGGGAAAAAAATAAAGGCAAACCTGAGTTTCAACTTCATGATGGCCCACCTTACGCGAATGGGGATATTCACGTAGGTCATATGCTGAATCGAATATTAAAAGATGTGGTTGTTCGTTATCAACACATGTTAGGCAACGATACGCCGTTTGTGTTTGGTTGGGATACCCATGGATTACCGATTGAAAATTACATCACCAAAAATGGCGTGAATCGTAAAACCATGTCGGTCTCTGATTTTCGTCAATTATGTGAAACCTTTGCCAAAGAACAAGTTGAAAAACAAAAAAATCAAATTCGGCGACTCGGGATGGTTGGGGATTATGATCACCCATACTTAACCCTTCAACCTTCCTATGAAGCGGCACAAATTGGTGTGTTTGCCACGATGGCCCTGAAAGGCCTTATTTATAAAGGATTAAAGCCTGTTCATTGGTCTCCAAGCAGTGAATCCGCGCTAGCGGAAGCAGAAATTGTTTATGAA
>DBCA01000017.1:0-6460 GCA_002292805.1 Caryophanales bacterium UBA970 | reverse complement strand
CTTTTACCCAAAGAAGCACGCATTGTCATATGGACCACAACCCCATGGACGATACCCGCTAACTTAGCGATTGCGGCGCATGGTCAATTTGAATATGGTCTTTATCAAACCAATCTCGGTTTGCTTGTCTTTGCCAAAGCGTTAGAAGCTGAGGTGACCAAGCAATTAGGATTAACCACATGTCAGTTGCAAAAGACCTTCAAAGGAAAAGATTTAGAAGGGGTAGAAACCAAGCACCCATTTTATCCAAGGAAGTCACCCGTGATTTTAGGTGACCATGTCACCATCGATACGGGAACTGGCTTCGTGCATACTGCCCCAGGTCATGGGGAAGAAGATTTTATGGTTGGCATGAAATATCACTTACCTCCTTTATGTCCGGTCGATAGCCGTGGTTACATGACCCAAGAAGCAGGCGAATCGTTACAAGGTTTGTTTTATGCTGAAGCGAATAAAAAAGTCATTGAGATGCTGAAAGCAGATGGTAATTTATTGGCCCAACAAGCCTACGTCCATCCTTATCCTCATGATTGGCGTACGGGTAAACCACTGATTTATCGAGCCACCCCCCAATGGTTTGCCTCGATTGATCCAATTCGTGCAAAACTATTAAGTGAAATTCAACGCGTCAAATGGACACCTTCATGGGGTCAAGTTCGTATTCATAACATGATTAAAGATCGCGGGGATTGGTGTATTTCTCGGCAACGCGTGTGGGGAGTTCCTATCCCGATTATTTATCAAGAAGATGGCACCCCAATCATTGAGAAAAAAGTCTTTGATCATATTCAACAATTGATTGCCAAGCATGGAAGTTCGTATTGGTTTACGGCAACGGCAAAGGAATTATTACCACCTGGGTATAAGCATTCATCCTCACCCCAAGGTGAATTTCGTAAAGAAACCGACATCATGGATGTTTGGTTTGATTCAGGGTCAAGCGCGATTTCTGTGTTAAAACAACGGGGTTTAAAATTTCCAAGTGATGTGTATTTAGAAGGTTCAGATCAATACCGAGGTTGGTTTAATTCATCCTTAATTATTGCTGTTGCCACTGAAGGCGTTGCGCCTTATCAGCATATTGTTTCTCATGGATTTGTCGTCGATGGTAAAGGTGAAAAAATGTCAAAGTCCAAAGGCAATGGGATTGATCCGTTAAAAATGATGCAAGTGTATGGTGCCGATATCATGCGGTTATGGGCAACTAGCATTGATTACACCTCGGATGCAAGGGCAAGTGAAGATATTTTTAAAGGCAATGCCGAAGCGTATCGAAAGATACGTAACACCTTTAAATTTATCCTTGGTAATCTTGCTGATGTTGAGTCGATGTTTGATCCCAAACAATATCCAATCAAGTCACTCGCCTGGATTGATGAACTTATTTTGGCCCGCTTACATCAAGTCACACGTCAAGTTAAAGATGCAATGGATGCTTATAATTTTTCTGAAGCAACGGGGACGCTATTGTCTTTCATGACCCAAGATCTATCATCCTTTTATTTGGATATCACCAAAGATATTTTGTATTGTGAAGCAAAAACATCCACCCGACGAATTCAAGTTCAGCATGTCTTGTATGAGGTGGCAATGACGCTATTACGATTATGGACACCGATGATGCCTTTTACCATGGAAGAAGTGTATCAGCAGTTCCCACAGCGTGCGGTGGTGTCATCTCAATTACTAGATTATCCATTGGTTAAACAAGATGAAGAAACCTCCCTAGCAATGTATCACCAATTGATGAATCTTAAAGAAATCGCTAATCGGGCTTTAGAAACGCTTCGAGCAAGCAATCAAATCGGTTCTTCGCAAGAAGCAACCTTGATGTTAACCGCACCCATGAATCTAACCCACGTATTAACATCACTTCCAAGTCGAGAACGAAATCGATTATTCATCGTCTCAGAAGCATCGTTGAAAGAAGGGGCTACGTTAGCTGCAGATGCTAAACCATCCCATGGTCAAAAATGTCCACGATGCTGGAATTATTTTCCCCAATTACATACCTTTGAAGAACATCACGTATGTGACCGTTGCCTTGGGGTTTTAAAAGGATGAAGCAAACCATCACAACCTTCTACAAGTCAATCTATGGTCAAGTATTTCTATGGGTGTTTGTTCTTGATATCATCACCAAACAATGGGCAGCCATCACCAATGTCAATGTAGAAATCATTCCTGATTTTTTTTATTTGTCATACTCAAGAAATACAGGTGCTGCTTGGTCGATCCTGGAGGGTAATCAATGGTTATTGGCCATTATTTCCTTCAGTGTTGGCATTGGTTTGGGTTATTACTATTTAAAAAACTACAAAACATTTTCTGTTTATAATCACTTAGGCATTTCCTTATTTCTATCAGGAACTTGGGGAAATTTTATCGATCGTGCCTTGTTTCCTGAAGGCGTGATAGACTTTTTATCCTTCCGGTTTGGCAGTTATATTTTTCCAACATTTAATGTAGCAGATAGTGCGTTAACGATTGGGGTCATCATCCTTTTCGTAACAAGTCTATTTGAGAAAAGAGCATCATGAAGCAATCCATCATCATCGAAGTCAGTGACAAAGGTCTTCGCCTAGATCAATTGCTAGTCAAACTCGATGCAACGCATTCCCGAGCAAGATGGCAACAACTCATTGATCAGGGGATTGTTTTGGTCAATCAAAAACAAGTGAAACCGAGTCATCGGGTGAATCCTCAAGAAGTGATTTCTTTTCTTCCGATTCCTTTGATGGATGTTCCGATTGTTGCCGAAGCTTTACCGCTGACGGTCATCTTCCAAGATAGCGATCTTGCCATCATTGATAAACCACAAGGCATGGTGGTTCATCCTGCGCCCGGTCATCCCGATGGAACCCTCGTGAATGCATTGTTATTTCACCTCAAAGATCTTAGTGGCATCAACGGCGAAAAACGTCCAGGGATTGTTCACCGTTTGGATAAAGACACCTCAGGGTTATTGGTGGTCGCCAAACACGATCAAGCGCACCGTATCTTAGCCGATCAATTAAAAGACCATTCGATGAAACGCGATTATTTTGCGTTGGTCCGCGGCGTGATTAAAGAAAACAAAGGAAAAATTATTGCCCCGATTGGTAGAGACCCGGATGACCGGATTGCCATGGATGTGGTTGAAACTGGCAAGCCTGCGGAAACCACCTTTGATGTGGTTGAACGATTTGCCCAACATACCTTGATTCAATGTCATTTGTCTACTGGGAGAACCCATCAAATTCGTGTCCATATGAATTTTATTCATCACCCACTTGAAAGTGATCCTGTTTACATGCCGCAGAAACATCCGCTTCATCCCCTAGGGCAAATGTTGCATGCCTTTCAATTAACCTTAACCCATCCAGGAACAAACAAAAAGATGACGTTTCATTCACCGTTACCAGCATATTTTGAAGCGATTTTAAAAAAATTAAGAACCTAAGCGATCGGTAATTTTCTTTAAGGTTTTAAAGTTTGTTTTACAAATGGATTTTAATGTTTCTAATCCGTGATGTTGGGCAAATTCATAGGCGAATTGTTCGACTTTATCGGAAGCACCAAATGGAAGTTTGACCGTGAATAAACGCCCCATGTCATTCATCGCGCGAATGAATTTAGCACGAGCGAGGATGCTACTGGCGGCCACTGCTAAAAATTGAGTTTCTGCTTTTTCTTTTAACACCAAATTTGGAATCGGTTTTTGTCCTTTTAAATAACTATGAAATTTTTCTTCACTGGCAAATTGATCAATGACCATTGGAAGTTCAAGATTTACTTTTTGCTTTAAGGTCAACATCGCATGATGATGAAGTTTAGCTTTAATCTCATTTAAGTTGTAACCTTTGGCCACCATCGCTTGGTATTTGAGTGGGTTAACAATGGTCGTCACATGTGGTNNTCAATGATCATCGGCGCATCGACATTCACTTTTTCTTTTAAGGTTAATAACGCATGATGATGAAGTTTTGCTTTGATTTCGTTTAGGTTATACCCTTTGGCAACCATCGCTTGGTACTTTAATGGATTGACGATGGTGGTGACATGGGCAATTCGACCAGTCATTTGATCCGCCATTTTTAAAATGGTTGGATCGGCAATGAGTTTAGAATCCGTGATGCCAAGTCCAGTGAGAAATTCAACGTCTTTATCAAAGACTAAGCTCGCCGTGACCACGACAGGTCCAAAGAAGTCACCGGTGCCAACTTCATCACTACCATAATGGGTGGCAACTGGTTTGATGGGTTGATTGTTTTTTAACCATAAAGCAGCATCTTCATCAAATTCAAAACCTTGATAAAGCACTTTGCATTTTTCAGCTTTTGCTTCGTAAACAGAGATGGTAAAGTGTTCTAATTTTGCAAAAAATACGATTGAAGGATGGGGTGATTTTTCTTTATGATCAATATAAAAATCTTTAATCTTACCAAGAAGTGACTCAGGTACCAAAAGCGTTTTGGTGCTGGGTGTAATTTTTTTCACTAACTCTATTATATCATTTATCAACGAGTCATTCGTTAATCAATGATATAGTTAACCTAAGATGAAATCGTTAGTCAACATCCTCGAAATCCCCTTAATTCTTACTCGCATCCAATCCGACGCCAAGACTGTTCTTGGGCAATCATGGATCATGGATGAAACCTTTATTCCCGAACATCTTTTATCCACAAAATTAATTGAAGTCGATGAGATGATGCGTTTAATGGTGAGGTTTTCGCCTTTACCGATTGGTCAAAGTCATGATTTAGAACCCATCTTATCCCTCATCGAAAAAGGAAGCGTCATTCAACTTGAAGGATTATTGGCGATTTACCTAGATCTTTTAACCGTAGATAAAGTGCTTCAGTTGACCGCTAGTATCAAACCAGATTTTCCTTCATTGGCCAATCAGTGGAAAGCCTTTGTCTTATTAAAAAGTTTAAAACAAGCGATCGATAAAATCCTTACCCCTCAAGGCACGATTCGCGATGATGCGTCTCCAGATTTGTTGAGAATACGAAAAAGGTTACAAGGCATCGATGCCCAAATGCTTTCGCTCATTCAAAGTTTTGTCCATCGATATGAAGCGCATTTGACCGAGCCGCTTTATACGATTAAAAATGGCCGTTATGTACTTCCCGTTGCCTCATCAAGTAAAGGATCAGTCCCTGGGATTATTCATGATGTCTCTAGCACAGGGTTAACGACGTTTATTGAACCGAAAGGTCTAGTCGATTTATCTTTAGAAAAGCAACTCTTGCAAGGAGAAGAACAGGAAGCGATTTTTACCATTTTAAAAACCACCACTGAGGTGATTCGTGTTGATTGCAAACCACTTCGTGATAATAACGTTCGCTTGGCGTATCTTGATGTGATTCAGGCCAAGGCAAAATTTGGTATTCAGCATCAAGGTTACATCGGGGTGATGTCAGCAACCCCTAAGATTGAATTGATGGGTGCTAGACATCCATTGATCGACGCCAAACAAGTCATTGCCAATGACTTTTTACTCAATGAAAAGCAATCGATTATTATTATTTCTGGTCCGAATGCGGGTGGGAAAACCGTGGCGATGAAAACCGTGGGATTGTTTGTTTATTTACACCAACTGGCGATTCCATTACCGACCAAGCAACCTGCAGTGGTTTCTTACTTTAAACATATTTATGCCGATATTGGTGATCAACAAAGTGTCTTAGAAAATTTATCCACATTTGCTGGTCATATCCAACAATTGGTTCCATTAACCGATCAAGTGAAACCTAATGATTTAGTCCTGATTGATGAACTAGGCACGGGCACCGATCCTAAAGAAGGTGAATCCTTAGCAAGATCATTACTGATCCATCTCCAAGCAAAACGAGCATTTGTCATTGTTTCAAGTCACTTTCCAGGTTTGAAAACCCTTGCCTTACAAGAACCAAGAATGATGAATGCCTCCTTACAATTTGACGAAGAAAAACTAGCACCAACCTATCGGTTTATTTTAGGCGTTCCTGGAAAAAGTTATGGCCTGATCATGGCAAAACGATATGGACTTGCCCCGCAAGTGGTTGCCCACGCAGAAAAATATTTACAAGATCAACAATCAAGCCAAGACCAACAATCGTTTCTCAAACTACAAGATGCATTACAAGAAGTAGAAAAAACTAAATCGCAACTCAATATAGAAAAACAAACCATCCTTCAACAACAACAAGCCCTCCAACAACAAGCGTCCATCTTAGAAAAACGTCTCTCTCAATTCAATGTAGAGACTGAAGAAAAACAACAACTATTGCTTGAAGAAACGCTTGAAAAAGTTGAATCCACGATCAAAGCGTTGGCCAACCCTAATGTAAAACTTCACGAAGCGATTGCCTTGAAACAAGGTTTGGTTCAAGCGTTGGATCAACCGACAATGTCTGACGATGATAAACAAGAAGTTCTTCGAGTGGATGATTATGTGGTTGAAAAATCAACGGGCATGAAAGGTCGAATT
>DBCA01000097.1:1149-5351 GCA_002292805.1 Caryophanales bacterium UBA970 | reverse complement strand
GCGACGAGGAAATCTTCATTACTTTAATATAACATTGACGTGAGCTGCTGTCATTTTAATCTCAGACGCTAAGGCTAATCGATAACGATTCCCTGGTTTTGTTGCCACTAATTTGTCTTGATACATCATGGATAAAGGTCGACCTTGAAAATGGAACTCGACCGATAACCCAGAAAGTGAGGAAGGAATTTGTGGATCAATCACCAATTGATTGTGTTTAACTCGAATCCCTAAAAATTGTTGGATGAACGTTTGTAAATAAATCCCTGGACCGGAAGAATATAGACGCCAACCAGCTTTGACTTTGATCTTTCCTTGGCGAACTTTTTCAAAGTCCTTCTTTGCTTCATAGCGATCTAAAAACGCTGCATCAGAACTTGAAAAATAGACATTCCGTTGTCGTAATTCAGCATTTGGAACAAATCGTTGAATGCCAATGGGATTAATGACATTGAGTCCCCACCATGCTTCTTGAGAATTTCCTATCATACACATGGCTTCGATATACCGAATGTGGGCATGGACATATTGAATCCCAATTTCTCGACCAAAATTTGCCGCAGTTTCTGCACGTTGAAAATACGTTTTCTTGCCACCTTGATAAGTGACCGCTGTATTCATGAGTCTTACGCCATCAGGATGACGTAAATGTTGTTGAATGATGGCTTGGTAGACCTTGATTTGATTGGGATCAAAGATCTGACTAATCAGTCCTCGATTGAAAGGCAATAAGCGATATTGTAAACCAGTGGTTTTGTCTTTTGGATGTAATAACACTTCTTGGCGATCAGGATAAAAGATAACAAATCCAGCAGGGACGCCGTCGACAATTAAGTAGCGATTAAAGTCTTTTTCAATGGCATCCTGATAAGCCTTTAAAGCTTGCTGACGTTGATCTGGGAAGATCGTGAATGGGGATAACGTTGTCAAGGTTTGATAGAGCAAGGCTACCGTCCAAGCGGAAACCATTTGTTTGGTTAAGGTTTGGTTCGCAGGTTGGAGGGTATCATCCCAATCACCACCGCCATAGGCTGGTAAGGAGGTTCCTTGGATGGAAGACTTTTGTAAGGTTTCGATGATATCCCAGACGTGGTCATACAAAGGCTTTTTCTCTTTGGTGAATTTGCCTTGATGTTTATCCATGTAGGATAATTCGGTTTTTAAAATGGAAAGATCACCAGTCGCTTCTAAATAAGTCGCTAAAGCTTTTAAAGGCCAAACCAGAACATCGCCATGAGATTCATGGGCTTGGATATGGCGGTAATTATCAAACATAAACCATTGAGGAAAATCCTTGGTGTCTAAAAATTGCCGAGAAAAAACTTTGAGTAAAATCTCTTTATTAATATCGAAACGATGAGCGGTCAAAAATAATTCAAACGGTCCTTGAAGGACATCTCTTGTCCCCCAAGCTGCGCCATTGTATTGTTCTAACCCGTGTGGAGAAGCATAGTGGACCAACGCATCATGAACGTACCACGGAACCAAATAATTAAAGGCATCCATCTCTTCTTGTTTCGTTGGATGTTTCAACGTGATTGGCACCAAGGCTTGGATAAGTTTTTCGTATTCATGGTCAAACGTCACATGGTCTGGTTTGGTGGGGAATAAGCCATTCAAGGTTGCTTCGGTATAAAACGTAAACCGACTTGTAAACCCAAAGGCAAAGAACACCATCCCACCGTCTTCTTTGGTATTGGGAATAAGGTCATGGGCAAATCTTAATTGGAAAGGTTGATCGGCACTGCATCGATAACGTAATCCCTGATAATGACCTGCAATCATCCCGTTACTTCTTCCATCAATTTCAAGGATTCGCCCATCGAAGGTGTAGGTGATGGGTTGATTATATTCATTGGTATCGAGTAAGTATTGTTGAGAGACCATCACCCGATACGATCGATTTTCTATAGATGCAAAGGTGAGTTTTGATAACGGATCTTTGCCATTCACCGCAAGGGTGATGGTGATGATGTCTTGGGGAAGAACATAGGTCCATGTGAGTTTATCCAACCCTATGACAAGGTAAGAAGGCATCCCGAGAAGCTGATAAACTCCTTGTTGCTCGAGATAGATACGAGTTCCAGATATCGTATGAGCATTCAGTGGATGACGTAAATCTCCTGTTAACTTATGAAAATTGGTATTGCCGTACACTGTATGTGAACCAAAAACACCAGACATGTATGCTGTGGTTGCAAACACATCTTCACTGGCATGCAACACATCACCACTGAGCAGAATATGACCATGTGGACGTTCAACCAAGAGTTCCTTTTGTTGACTGATGAGATGAGAACCATCGTCTAAAAATCCAGATAAGAAGACTTGATCCTTGGTTTCCACTTGTTTCAACGTGGGGAACTTAGAAGAAAATTCTCTAGAGGTTAACGCCCTACCACTTAACGGGTTGAGTGGACTAATGGTTGATTTAATAGACGTTCCTTGAATCAAAGTCCATTGGGATAAAGGCACGGTTGGAGATGGGAATGGTTGAGTGACAAACAAGTTTGCTTCCCGATGAGAATAACCATAAAACGTCATTGGTTTCATCTTCGGTTGAATGGAAAAGGGTTTGGTTTGTAAAGTTAAATAAGCAAATTCATATTGATAGTTTTTGGAAGCTAGACTGACATCCTTATAAGCTTGAGGAATGTGGGTCAATTTATAATTAAGTCCAAAGAATTGCATCGCGTCCGTGCAGTATGCTTGAATAGGTGTGTCAGTTCCGATTTGTAAGTAATGGGTATTGCCTTGATTTTGTCTTGATAATAAGGTGATTTTTTCTTCATGATGAAAGACTTGATGATCAATATACTGTGAGGTATACGCTTCATTGGATAAAATGCCAAAGGGATGAGCGATGCCAACATCTTGTCCATACATCACATCGTATTGACTCGAAGGTTTGCCACCACGTAGATGCAATTGATAAAACCAACCTTTATCATGAACGATTAAATGAACTTGATACTGAACATCAAAGACGTGACCTTCATAAATGGCACCAGTGTCAGTCATCACAAAGGTGCTTGGGCTATGAACTCCAATCAACTTACTGACTCGGTATCCCGTAGATATTTTTTCTCTTAAGTAAAGATTACTGATCATGCCATCAATAGGATTGCCATGCAAAAGATTCACCTGATGGTCTTGATCCATGATTTTAAACAAGTCACCAGTTGCTAAAAAAGTAAATTGAATGTTCCCCTTTTGAACGATGGTTTGTGCCCACTGGTTTTGTAAAATGGCCATCGGTTAAATCTCCTTGGTGATCATCAACGGATGATCACTTGAACCTGTGGAAAACGTAAGTTTGCCTTGCAAGGGTTGGCGTTGGTATTGCTCGTCGATATAGGTGAGGAATTGGGAATCTACAGCAACGGTGACGACTTGTTGTTCATGAGCATTCAAGAAGACCTTCGTCATACCGACCAATTGGTGATTGGCCAAGGCAACAGGGGCAAAAGGTTTTTCTAAGTAAATAGGAACCATCACAAACCCTGGTACCAAAGATTGATTCTTCACCGTCACCTCAACCATGATGTGATCTTGCGTGGAGCTATCCTTAAATCTTTCATAACTAAATTTGCTGTAACTTAACCCATGACCAAACGAAAACAAAGGTTGATTAGATGAATCAATGTAGTGCGAGGTGTAGGTAAAGGAAGTTCCTAAAAAAGGTCTGCCAGTATTGAGATGATTGTAAGAAATAGGCACTTGACCAAGGTGACGAGGAAAACTCATCGTTAATTTTGCGGAAGGATTGTTGACGCCAAACAGAGTATCGACTATGGTAGGGGCCGCTTCGGTTCCTAAAAAATAAGTGAATAAAACCGCATCGACTTGATCGATGACATCCGTCAGGATTAATGGACGGCCCGCTGTTAAGACAAGCACGATTGGTTTATTTAAGGCTTGAAGGGAATGGATAAATGCAACTGTATCTGCATGAAGTTGAGGGGCAACTTTGGAACGCGCTTCTCCTGATTCTTTTTCTTCTTCTCCCGTCATCACCACAAGGACATCGGCTTCACGAACTTTGGCAGTGATGGTAGCATCCCATTGATCCATCGCTTCAATGTTGCAATGAACCATGGGTTTTAATTGTTGATTCACAGAGACTGTGGTTTGCCGGTTGCCATGCCACGACCAAGGTCCTAACAACGCACCTGAATCTGACATTTTACCTAATAAAGCAA
>DBCA01000097.1:0-1089 GCA_002292805.1 Caryophanales bacterium UBA970 | reverse complement strand
GATTCATCGGCGAGTTGTTTTGCAATCTCACGTTGACCTTTGGATAAAGGAAAGGTTTTTTCTTTGGCAATGTTTGCACCTTTGAATGGATTGGCAAATAAGCCCAAATCTTTCTTTAGTTTTAACACCCTTAGTACTGCTTGATCTAAAATCTTGATATCAATCAACCCATGTTTCACCAAGGTAGGGATGTGTTTGATGTAAGCCCCAGATGCCATTTCTATGTCGACGGTGGCGAGCATGGCTTTTCTTACCGCGTCTTGATCATTGATGCTGACGCGATGAACGACGGTTTCAATGATGGAATCGTAATCAGAAATCGTCACTCCTTTGAATCCCATTCGCTTGCGTAAAACTTTTTTTAACAAGGTTTGATGGATGGTGGCGGGAATGCCTTCAAAGACATTAAAGGAGGTCATCGCCATCCTTACCCCAGCATCAACCGCCCCTCGATAACCCGCATCATATTGTTGATAAAAATCATGAAGCGATAAACTTGCTTGAGCATAATCCCTACCTGCTAAGGCGGCACCATAGGCAGCAAAGTGTTTAACACATGCTGCTAGACTATCTTTTCTGCGAATACTTTTACCTTGATACCCTTTAGTCATTGCATAAGCATACTGATAATTTAAATAAGGGTCTTCTCCTGTGGCTTCCATGACTCGACCCCAGCGTATGTCTTTAACCATGTCTGCCATCGGTGAAAAAGTAACATGGATGCCACTTAAAGTTGCTTCTTCTGCTGACGCTCGTGCCATCTTAAAGAAGTTATCCGTGGAAAAGGATCCTGCTAAAGCCAATGGAATGGGGAAAATGGTTTTATAACCATGAATAATATCTGCCATGAACACCAAAGGAATCTTATGCCGACTTTTTGCTAAGTATGCTTTTTGAACGTCCATCATTTCTTCAGGATTACCAATCCCCAACACAGACCCTGCGAGGAATATATCCGCTTCCTTTAATTGCAGACGTTGAACGGGTCCTGCAACTTCTTGTAATGCTTCTTTCTTAAAAAAATAAGGAGGGAGTTGAACCAACTGACCTGCTTTTTCCTCTAATGTCAGCGATGCTAATAGTTCTTTG
>DBCA01000102.1 GCA_002292805.1 Caryophanales bacterium UBA970 | reverse complement strand
TTCAAACCATAATGGATAAATTGGTAAAGTTTACCAGAAAAATTAACACTACTACCATGGGTAAGATGACCGCCTTCATTTAAGCCAAGCGACATAATTTTGTCACCCGTTTTCAGTAATGCACTATAGACAATAAAGTTGGCACTTGAACCAGAGTGAGGTTGAACATTTGCAAACTTGCAGGCATAAAGTTGGCAGGCTAAATCAATCGCAAGTTGTTCAATTTTATCAACATGAACACAGCCACCATAATAACGCTTGCCTGGAAAACCTTCGGCATACTTGTTCGTAAGAATTGACCCTTGAATCGCCATCACTTGAGACGACGTATAGTTTTCCGATGCGATGAGTTCTAATCCTTCATCTTGGCGTTTACGTTCTAAGTCTATGTATTGATTGAGTAATGCTTGATAATCCATAACTTTATTTTACATCCTTTGGTAGTTTGCGTTTTGCGTGACAATTTTTCCAGGTCCAGTCACTTTGTATTTAATCACATCATTGCCACCGAAAAAGAACGCTTTAAAAATGTTGGTTCGTTTGACCATCAACGTCATAGAAGCATCCATGTATGCCACTGCAGCTTGATCAAAACTTAAAGCTTTACCTTTGGTTAATGAGTACGTCTTTGCATCTTTATCAACCAAGATATAGGCGGTTCCTTGACCACTTAACACTTGTAATGCTAAATCATCATTTCCAAATAATGCATCCCATACATTAAATTTTTTTCTTGGATTGATTGTAATACCTTTGGTAAAGGCAATTAAAGAACCCTTTTTAATTACGATAGGCTTTGATTTTGTAATGGTTAAGGTCACAATTTGGCCTGGTAATGGGGCAGAAAACGCCATCACACTTTCAGCTTTGATTGCCGTGTATTGATCCAGTACTTTGGCATCACCAAAAATTAACTTTGAAAAAAAAGGATTGAGTCTATTGGCAGTCGAAATCGTTTTCTTTGTGATTTCAGGAGCAATAAGGGATATCGTGGTGACATCGTTTTCAGTATAAATGATGTCTTTTGACCCAAGCGTCAGGGTCAAGACCGGTAAGTGTTCTCCAGTGATTGAAACTTTCATATTCTTCCCCACTCTTTTCTCCATATTTTAACCGAAAAACTATTAAAAAGATATGAATTTTCCTCTAATCATATCGTTATGCTTTTAGGAATTCTTCCCATATAATATAAGCGTATCTTCAGGGTAGGGTGTAACTCCCAATCGGCGGTCAACCCCGCGAGCAGCAATGCAGGAACTTGTGTAATTCAAGTGGCGACAGTAAAGTCTGGATGAAAGAAGATGTCATTTTTCATATGTACCCTGAACTTACTTAAAGGTCAGGGTTTTTATTTGAAAATTAGAACAGACATTGATTTTATGAGAGAAGCATTGATGCTAGCCTCACAAGCCAAAGACAAAGTGGGTCATGATCCATTGGTAGGTGTTGTCTTTACTAAAAACCGTCATGTCATCACCAAAGGATTCCATGAAAAGTTATTTGGATTACATGCTGAGTTTTCTGCTTTTAAAGAACAAGATTTTGATGTTGAAGGGTCAACCGTTTATGTAACCTTAGAACCATGTGCCCATGATGATTACTTTCCTTCTTGTGCGCAATTTTTAATTCGAAAAAAAGTAAAGAAAGTTGTGATTGCGTCTCTTGATCCGAATCCGATTGAAAATGGCGATGGTGTCCAATCATTAAAAAAAGCAGGCATTGAAGTGGTCACAGGATTGATGGATGCAGAAAATCGTCTCTTGAATCAAAACTATTTTGAAAGGTTTAAATAATATGTTCTCAGGCATTATTGAAGAAATTGGTACCATCAAATCTATCACGCCACTTGCAGATGGTTTTCGTTATACGATTCAAGCAAAGAAAATTTTAAAAGGAACAAAATTAGGTGATTCTATTTCTCATGATGGCATATGCTTAACCATCGTTCGTAAAACACTTCGAACCTATGATGTGGAAGTGATGAAGGAAACCATACAAGTAACCGCCTTAACATTATGGAAAGTTGGCAGTGGTATCAATTTAGAAAGAGCGCTAGCAGCTAACCAACGTAATGGTGGGCATCAGGTGTCAGGACACGTTGACGGTATCGGTAAAATTTCAAACTTAAAACAAGAAGGTATCGCCACCATTGTGACGATTGACGTTCCTGAACGATTAACCAAGTATATGATTCAAAAGGGAAGTGTTGCAGTCGATGGTATCTCCTTAACCTTAACGAATGTAACCAATAAATCTTTTGCATTATGGATTATTCCACACACGAAATTACACACCACTTTGTTAACCAAACAAATAGGTGATCCTGTGAATATTGAAGTTGACATGCTCGCAAAGTATGTAGAAAAGTTGATGCAAAAATGAAACCACCATTTTCATCGATTGTCGAAGCAATCCAAGCCCTTCAAAAAGGTCAGATCATCATTCTTGTCGATGATATTCATCGTGAAAATGAAGGGGACTTTGTCATGGCTGCTCAATTTGCAACGGAGCAAACCATTAACACCATGATTACACTTGGTAAAGGTTTAGTGTGCGCACCGATAAGTGAAAAAGTTGCCAAACAATTGGATCTACCTTTGATGGTGAAAACTAATAACGAAAGTTTCAGAACTGCCTTTACCGTTTCTGTCGATGCCAAAACAAACACCACAGGAATCAGTGCAAAAGAACGCGCGGATACGTTAAATCAATTAGCAAACCCAAAAGCAAAAGCAATAGATTTTGTTCGTCCTGGCCATATTTTTCCACTTATAGGTAAAGCGGGTGGTGTACAAGCTAGACCTGGACATACTGAAGCATCCTTAGCATTAATGCAGTTAGCAAAACTTCAACCGGTCGCTGTCATTTGTGAAATTATTCTTGCCAATGGTAAGATGGCTCGACGTGATGATTTATTTGCACTCGCTCGTAAACTCAAGATGCCCATGCTTGAAATTAGTCAACTCATGAAACCCTAAGGAGGACTTATCATGAAAAGGATTCACATCATCGTTTCGGAATTTAATAATCCAATCCCTGAACAACTTTTACAAGGTGCTTTACAGGCATTAGCAGATCAAAAGTTTCCAAAACAAAACATCATTGTTACCAAAGTTCCTGGGGCATTTGAATTACCCATCGCCGCACTGGCAGCAGGGCAACAAATGCTAACCTCTGCGGT
>DBCA01000078.1 GCA_002292805.1 Caryophanales bacterium UBA970 | reverse complement strand
TCCTTATTTATTTATTAGTCGTTATGCAAAACCCTTATCTCGACAATTCTTTTTTAAGCGGATTAAACACTATGCCGCACAAGTGGGCATCCAAAGTTCTATTTCACCGCATACCCTTCGCCACTCCTTTGCTACCCATTTACTCGAACAAGGTGCTTCTTTAAGGGCGGTTCAAGAGATGTTGGGCCATACACATTTATCCACAACTCAAATTTATACGCATGTTTCGGAAAAAAGAATCCTATCCGCCTTTGATTTATACACCAAAAGAAAGTAAGATTAGATTAGGATAACCTATGAAATTTAAAAGAATTTTTGTTGTTGTGATGGATTCAGTCGGGATGGGGGCACTACCCGACGCGGATCGTTTTGGTGATGTAGGCACCCATACTTTTTTACATACCGCCCAACGCTGTGGTGGGTTAAAGATTCCTTTTTTAGAATCCTTAGGATTAGCGGATTTATCACCGATTCCTGGTGTTAAAAAAGTAATACACCCTCAAAGCTATGTCACCACCATGCGGGAAATATCCGCAGGAAAAGATACCATGACAGGGCATTGGGAATTGATGGGTTTAGAAACCAAGAAACCATTTAAAACCTTTACTGACAATGGATTTCCAAAAGCCTTAATCGAAGAACTCACCCAAAAAACTGGGCATCAATTTTTCGGTAACGTGGCTGCAAGTGGAACTGAAATCATCAAACAATTAGGTGAAGAACACATGCGAACCAAAAAAGTTATCCTGTATACTTCTGCTGACAGTGTGCTGCAATTAGCGGCGCATGAGGAAGTCATTCCTTTAAAAGAACTTTATCGAATTTGTGAAGTAGCGCGTGAGATCTGCATGAAACCCGAATATCTATTGGGTCGAATCATCGCCCGACCTTTTATTGGTGCAAACGCTAACACCTTTAAACGAACCTCGAATCGCCATGATTATGCTTTATCACCAGGTCTCCACACTGCATTGGATATTTTGAATGATGCTGGATTGGCGACCAGTTGCATTGGTAAAATCAATGACATATTTAATGGTCAAGGTGTCAATCGAACCCAAAAGACAATCTCTAACCAAGATGGCATGGAAAAAACGATTGCCGAGACCCATAGAAACTTCCAAGGATTAGCGTTCATTAACCTCGTCGAATTTGACTCTGAATTTGGTCATCGCCGCGACCCCTTAGGATATGGCAAAGCGATTGAACAATTTGACCAACAATTAGGTAAGCTTTTACCCTTGATAAAAAAGGATGACTTATTAGTGATTACTGCTGACCACGGAAACGATCCAACCCATACCGGGGCTGACCATACTCGTGAACGGGTCCCGTTGATCATGTTTAGTCCACAATTTAACCAAGGAAAAAACATAGAAGAAAGATCCACCTTCGCTGACTTGTCGAGTACGATTCTTAAGAATTTTGACCTCAAACAACCCAAACACCAAATCGGCAAGCCTATTTTAGAGATTCTAAATTAGTAGTAATTTAGTAGATAAATCATGTGGATAAGTTAGTCTGAAGATGATTTGAATCATTTAATTTAGCAATACGTATTAGAATCTAAATCCCAATCAATAAAGCAAATTAGACTACTTGGTTAACATAATAGACATTATACGAAGTAGGGTGTTTTCGAACTTACTAAGCTTTGACTTGGTTTTCTAAGATTTCGTCCAACTTCATCTTCTCACGGTTTGTTGGATCAAATAGGTGGATGACCACATCATAGAGATCAAACACCATCCAACCTGATTCTGGCTTACCTTCAATATGATGAACTTTATATTTAGGATGATGGATAAAATCCTTACGAAGTTGATTAATAATCGCATCTAGTTTTCGAAAGTTATTCGCCGACGCGACGATGACAAAATCCGTTATTGGTGATTTACCTTTTACATCATAGATTTTGATATCTTCAGCTTGCTTGTCTTCGAGGATGGAAAGGACGTATGATTTTAATGATTTATTTGCCATCGGTTTCTCCTAAATAATATTCCATACATTCTTTGACTAAATGATTGGTTATTTTGTGTTTCTTTTTCTTAAGGTGTAATAGGTTTTCTTTTAACACCATCAAGAACCCTTCATGGTATTGTTTTTTGCATGCCGCAATCAGCGCACTAGAATCATATCCACGGGTGGGTTCAATTTTATCTGCAGCATAGACTATTTGTGCGAGCGGTCCCATTTGCGCTTTCCCAGTGGTGTGATATCGAATCGCTTCTAGGATACCATCGTGTTTAATATTGAATTCTTGTCGGGCAAGAATGGCACCCACGAATTGATGTAAGGCATATTGCTCAACCGGTTGATTCACTGTGTCGTATTCATCTAACAAGGATCGGGCTTCTCCTTCATCCATATCTTTTGCAATGTCATGAAGAATAGCGGCTAAGAAAGCATCGGTAGGCGATTGTTGGTTTTGTAGAGCAATATCATAGGCAAGAGAGGCCGTTGAATAAACATGTTCAAAACGTTCAGGTTGATAGAACGCTTTTAACTTGGGAACAAAATATAGTTGGTGTTCGAAAATATATTGAATGACGGGCAAGGGTGTTGCTAAAGATTCTAGATTTCGAATGCTGGTTGAAGAAACTGGAAAGAGAGGACCTGACATTTTTTGAATGCCATAACGTTGCCAGTTTGGATGATCTAAGGATGAACCAGGTCGTGGATAGGCAATCAATTGAACGTAGGTTTTTAATTTATCTGCATCTTTCCATTTATGAAATTGTTCAACTTGATCACCACCGATGAGGTAGTAGAGTTGATCGTTAGGATAAAGCTGTTTGAAATGTTGAACGGTGTGGATGGTAAAGTTAATGACGGCGTCTTTTTCCACTTCGTACAAAGATAATTGAAAAGTAGGATCATTGGCAATCGCAAGCTTTACCATATTAATGCGATCCAAAATATTCGTATTAATATTTTTCCATCTTGGATTCTTCGTGATAATCAACGTCACGTCATCAGCGCGAATATGAAGTTGAGCTGCTTTCAGCATCGCAAGATGCCCATGATGAATTGGATCAAATGGGGAACCGTATAGTAAGCGAATCATGTTGGTAATTGAATCCTTGGGTTTGTTGGATGAGGCCGATAAAGAATCACGCGATGCCCAATTGTTTGGACAAGTTCTGCTTTTAAAGTTTTGACTAAGG
>DBCA01000046.1 GCA_002292805.1 Caryophanales bacterium UBA970 | reverse complement strand
CACGGTGAAAGTGGCGATGCGAAACCAAGGCAGTAGCTTAGATCACATGGTGGTGACGTATAACCAAGGATCGCCATACATCTTTGCCGAATTAGGCAACCGTGATCCATTGATCATCACTGCAGGGACCGATGGGGTTAGCAATTACGAATATTTCACCCTCGATGGTAATTTACTCAATGACAAAACATTACAAGCCGATGGGCTGATTATTAAGTTTCAACAACGCCACGTTGGTTATCAAACCAACCCACCAGCCTCCGTGGGTCAACCCACCTATGCCGATCGTTACATGTTATTAAACCTACCCAAGAACTCCAACATCACGATTTCAAACACTGGTCATCCTTTTGGGTTGTTCCACCGCTTATCGATTCTACTCGGTGAAGGAAATTTAGTGTCCTTAGGGTCGATTGAAAATGTTCAAGAAGCAAGTTTTTATCATCAACATGCGTATAACCTTCCTTTACGAGGTCATGGGTTATACCATGTCAACCGCCAAACCAACACCGTGGAAAATCAAATGCTCGTGCAAACCATGTCTCAACGACCTGACCTTGATCAAACCCCGATTCTCGCGTTATTACCTCACCAACATAAACTTGTCAAAGAAACCGTTAGTACGTATTCAACTCGTACCGTTCGGGGTTTACTCAAAATGTTAGTCGGTCATTCCTTCCGTTATGATTTACCTTTTTATGGGGTGGTTCCTTCCTATACCTTACCAACAGGGGGAACGTTTTCAGAAGCGACCATGACCAATTACTTAAATAGTTTGAATCAACAAACCAATCCATTGAATCCGGATAATTTTTATAATTCTCCAACCCCATACTGGAATTCCAAAGCCACGTATCCCTTATCGCAAGGGTTACTCATCGCCGATCAACTTGGTGATGAAACCTTAACATCGACGTTCTTGCTGAAGTTACAACAACACCTGGTGGATTGGTTTACCTTCTCCTCTTCTGAAGATGAACGTCATCTTTATTACAACGATCGATGGGGGACAACGTATTACTCCGATAATGAATTCAACACCGCGAGTGAAATCTCTGATCATAGTTTTACCCATGGGTATTTAATTTTCGCATCGGCGATTGTAGGAAGAATGGATCCTGGGTTTTATCAACAATATCGCGAGATGATTTTATTACTGATGAAGGACTACATGAACCATGATCGAAGTGATTTACGGTTCCCGGTGATGCGTAGTTTTGATCGATACGCGGGTCACTCGTGGGCCCATGGCTTTGGTAGTTTTGCCGAAGGCAACAACTTAGAATCCACCGGCGAAGCCATCAATAGTTGGGTGGCTGCCTATCACATCGCTCAATTAGAAAATAACCAAGCGATGATGGATGCTGCGATTTATGGCTATACCCACGAAGTGTATGCAGCCCAACAATATTGGTTTGATTATGATCAAGATGTTTGGTCACAAAAATATCGAGAATATGCCGGTGTTGCAGGAATGATTTGGGGTGGCAAATATGACTATGCCACCTGGTTTGGTGCTAACCCAACCTTTATTTATGGGATTCAATGGATCCCTACTGGCGAATATTTATCCACTTACATTTTAGGTCAAGCGAAGAAAACCCGATTCACAGCCATTTACAATAAATACTTAAACGCGAAACGTGGGGCGGTTGACCGCTGGTATGCCTACATGTGGCCTGTGCAAGCGTTGGTCAATCCATCCGCTGCACTGACTTTATTTGATGACACCAAAATCTTAGGGGATGAATACCCAGCTGAATTGTCCATGGCCTATTACATGATCCAAGCGATGCAAGGTTATCAATACAAAGTCGATGATGCGTTCATGCGCATCCATCCTTCGGTGAGTAGCAGTATTTACCTAAATGCTTCGAACCAACGCGTTGCCTTGGTGTATAACAGTAGCAACACTTCGCAAACCGTCAGCTTTGTGGTCGGACAACAAACCCAAACCCATACGGTTGGGGCAAAAGACTTTACGACGATTGTGTTACGTTAACGTTTTAAAAACGAAGAGTAGACGTGTTTTTTACCTGGGAACAATCTTAGGTTCATCATTTCCATCACCGCAGCAACTTCGCCAAATGCTGTGGCAATATTTTTTGATTTACCTTCATAGGTGGACGCATTGCCAACGGCAAAGACATTGCCTAAATTCGTTTCCATTTTTGAATTGACCACAATGCCATCTTGTTTGGCTTCTAGACCCCACGATTGATACGTACCAACGGCGGCTAAAAAACCATAACAGACAACCACTTCATCCGCTTCCACCGTTAATTGAGTATGTTTTTCAATCTCAGTAAGATGGATATGTAATGCACTTGGTTTGGCAATAAAATCAATGTCATAAGGTGCTAACACCTTTCCTTTTAACTTAAAGGAATCGATGGAATGTTGTAACGCTCTAAATTCTAGGCGACGATGAATGATGGTCACGGATTGGGCAATCGGTAATAACGTATTCGCCCAATCAAGTGCAGAATCCCCACCACCTAGGACCACAACTCTTTTCTTTTCAAACCGTTTTAGATCTTGGACACTGTAATGGACA
>DBCA01000002.1:3506-7451 GCA_002292805.1 Caryophanales bacterium UBA970 | reverse complement strand
TAAAATTAATTGTTTTAGTTTCCCATGTGGTGCCAATTGAGACTGGTACTTCACTTAAACTTGTTGGTTTAGAAGTTAAGCCCCCACCTTGAATTTGAACTCGAATCGTTCGTGCTTCTAAAGTGCGGACTTTGAAGCTTAAAATGTAAGAGGCACCACCATTGAGATAAATGCCATTTTGTCTAAACTGAGCGTGCCACCATTCAGTGGTTTTCCCATTTGTATCAATAGACTCGATGTTATAAGCACCATATTTATTTGTACCTTCAGTTATGTAAGACGAAGTTGCAGTGATACCATCCGCTACTGGTCCAGGACTAAATACATTCCATAATCCAGGCAAGGTTCCAGTTCCGAAAACAACCTCAGTTTGGAAATCTCCATTCACGACACCCCAAGTGTCAACGTCAGCTGGTTGACTAGTTGTTGTTGAAGAGGATGATGGTGAAGACGCAGAGCTAGCACTTGATTGCGATGAGGTAACTGAGGAGGTTTCTCCACATGCAACCAGGAATAACGCGGCTAATGCGGACATTGTCAAGGCTTGTTTTTTATTCATGATTTCTCCTTTTCTTATGAATAATGGCAACTAGGCTCATGAAATCCTTCTCCTCCAAAGGCTTCATGATTTTGTTTCATTGAAGACTGACAAACCATTGTATCTATCGAATGAATATGGATTGGTTCTCTTCATTGAAACGTTTCGATAGATTAATTATAAGTGAAAGCGGTTACATAATCAATAGGTTATTGAACAGAACTGAACCCGAGGACAGACAACCCGTTTTGAACGTATTCATTCGCCATAAACATATCCCAAATCAATTCACTTCGATAATTTTCAATCATGAGTAAGGTGATACCCTTATCGATACCTAAAACATCCGGATCATACCAAGGGGTTCTACTGGCGATCGTTTGGTTATAACTTGCTTCATACGGTCCTAGATTGTAGGCGTCAGCAAAACCATAAGTGGTTTGAAGTTGTGGGATTGATGCGTAATTGAGTGTTGCCATTAAACTTTCATATTCCATGTAGTTAACCGAAGCAACGGCAGCATAAGGAACAATGGTTCCGTTATGAGCATTATTTTTAGCAGGTTGAGCGCCATAGGCTCGATATTCATTGGGTCCATCACCCGCGGACAATCCCCATGAGGTTTCATGATACGTTCGATAACGATGAGAAAAATCTTGGGTGTATAAATAATTGGCACGGGTCGCTCTTCTTGCATTTTCAAACCAATTGATGTTAGCTTCATCGACAATGTTTCTAAAATCAATAAAGGCATGGGAAAACTGGTGTTGGAATTATGAACCATCATAACTATAAATAAAAGGCTGAACGACTTCTTTGGTTTTGATCGATGTGTAACCCCGGAAATAATTATTTTGGTTTAGCGATAAATTCAATACTGTTTTGTATAAGCGATCTCCATAAGTAAAATTCGGATGACCCGCCGCTAACACATACAGCAGCTTTTGTTCGGCAAAATGATCCCACGCACCTGAATGGCCAACGCCTGGTTTATAACTCATATAAAACATGGTTCTAGAGTTATTCACGTACCAATCCCAATTCACACCTAAATAGATTTCTTCGACTAATAAAGCAATTTGGCCACCAAAAAATTCAGCAGCGACAATCGCACCCGCTAACATGAGACCAGTATCAATAATGGAAATTTCACTATTCCATTCTCTAGCCCCTGTGGTCATGTTAACAAAGTGATAATAAAACCCTTCAATGCGAGTCATGTTTTTTAGCATATTTAACGTCCCTAAAACTCTTGCCTCACCTTGTTCACGTGTAATATAGCCACGTTGAACCCCGCTTGGAATCGATGCTAAAGCAAACCCAACTGAAGCAATCGAAGATATCACTGTATTTCCTGGCCACCGGTCGCGACTCAACCCAAATCCTTGACTTGAGGTAGACGTGGTTTCCCAAAAGAAATTAAATGAATTTTGTTGTTCTGTATATAACGCCTCTTTGGCAGGCAAAAGCGCAAGTTCACTACTTGTGAGTGACGATGGTTCACTACTGGAAACTAATGGGGTGCAGCTGACCACCAACATCACCAACATGAAACTAGGATAGATTGCTTTCATCTTATTCTCCTGTGATCCCACTACGGTCGATGCCTTCAATGAATAATCGTTGTAAGATAAAGTATGCCACAACCAATGGAGCGATGATGAGTAAGGTTGCTGCCATACGAATTGCTTCATTCGCGTAATCGTTACCACCACCCAAGATTGCGTTATAAGCACTGACGAAATTGTATAAGCGGATTAATAAGGTTTCTCCACCATTACCAAGGAATAAACGCATGATGTAGGTCTCATTCCAATACCACACAAAGCTAAATAAGAATGCGGTGAGATACGATGGTAAGGATAATGGAATCGCCACCTTCGTATAGATCATCCATCGTGTAGCCCCATCAATTTGTGCAGCTTCATCTAATGCTTTTGGAATCATTAAATAGAATTGATAAAAAATTAACACGAAAATTGCACTGGCAATCCCTTGACCAAAGGTCGCTGGGATGATGATGGAAAACACGGTTTCTAAAATCCCTAAATTGAAAAATAAGACGTAACGAGGAATCATCGTCACTTGGGGAGGAATCATGTACGTTGCCAAGAGTAAAGCAAACCAAACTTTTTTTAATGGGAATTGAAAGCGAGCAAAGCCATAACCAATCAAGGAAGCAACCCCAGTTTGTAAGACAGCCGGAATGAGCGTCACGGTTAATGTTTGTAGTAATAAAGGCCCATATTCTAAAACTTGAAAGGCATTGACATAATTATCAAGATAAAGACTTGACGGCAACACATTGATGGTGGGATCAAGTAAATCTTGTAAACTCTTAAAACTGTAAGTGAACATATGCAACAAAGGATAAAGATAAACAAATCCAATGACAATTAATAAACCATAAAGAATAACTTTATAGAAAAGACCATCGGTAAATTTCATCCCGAAGATTCGTCGTTTGAATGAAAGTTGTTTGTTCATGCTCATCGTTTTCATCGTTTGAATTTCTCTAGTTCCTTGACAACGCGGTAAGAAGCTTCCTTAGGACTAACCAACCGGGTGGTCACGAGTAACATCAGGGCGATGATGAAGAAATACACCCAGGCAAGAGCAGCAGCATAGCCATAACCAAAATTAGGATTAAACATCACATTAGAAATCCAGAGAATGATTGGATTGTTGGCGAAGGTTGCCAAGGTCACCATTGTATAAATCGAAGACACCACAATCATCGGTTTTAATGAAGGTAAAGTAATTTTCCAAAAAGATTCCCAAACATTCGCCCCATCAATTTGTGCTGCTTCATACATGCTTTGATCTAGTTTTTGTAGCCCCGCTAAATAAAGCACCACTTGCACCCCTGAAAACCAAAGCATGAAGATGATTTGAGAAAATAACGATTGAAGGGGAGCATTTAAAAAATCTGGAAGTAGATTCGCTAATATATCTAAAAATCCTGATTCTGAAATCGATGGAATCGTGCCCGCGCCTTGGCGAAGGAGTTCGGCAATCACTGGGCCAGATGTAATGATGACAGGCAGAAAGAAAATCGCTCGGAAGAATCCACGGAATTTAAATTGGCGATTCAGTAGGATGGCAATCATGATCGCAAGAATATTCATCACCGGAACAAATAAAATCATTTCAAGGACAAAATCTTGGAGTCGAGAAAGGAACGTTAAATCCGTGGTGAATAAATTAATGTAGTTGGCAAATCCAACCATCGTTAAACGTATCCCTTCACCACCAACAATGGTGATGCGATTCAGTGAATAAATGAACGACTCAATCAATGGAATCATGGTCAGAAAAATGAAACCAACAAGCCATATGCTGATGAAGGCATAACCAGTTAAACTTTCTCGTTGCCGATTGGTGAGTTGATTCATCTTCTTGATGAC
>DBCA01000002.1:731-3456 GCA_002292805.1 Caryophanales bacterium UBA970 | reverse complement strand
GGAGGGTGCGTTTCATCTTAAGTTGAACTCCTCACCACATAAGCCATCGGCTCGACTACCAACGATCCTTGTTCATAAGGATTGCCACTATAGTTGATGTAAATCGTGGTGCCCGATTCGTAAGTCACGGCAACCACTCCTAAATCTAGTACTTCTCTTGCCACAACCCGTTGACCTAAAACATCCATCAATGCATTGGAAATGAAATCGTATTGGCGTTTGATTTCTGGTTGCCAATCTTGATAACGGGACGTAAAGATGTGTTCAGAAGGGGTATCAAGGAGTAGATAGGCACTTGCTTCGCTCACAAAGAAAGCAGGATACAACCCATAATCAATCATTCGTAATAGTTCATTGGTCGTATTCGAGAAGAAATTCCCTGCGCGACCAAAACCAATGCGATGTTTGTTCATCATGTAAGGGATTAAAGGCACCGTATCCGTTAATCGAGCTTGTTCACTGGAATACATCGGTAAATCGAGTAAGTATTGTCCCTTCCAGGCATAACTCATGGGTCGATATATTGCATCATGAACCGATATCGCATGCTGAATAGACTCAATCATCACTTCTTTGCTTTCCCCTAAAGGAGAGAAATCACTGCTGACACGATGGCCAATGGTTTCCAAAGAAACCCCTTGGATATCTAGGTCAGATAGAGTGGTTCGAAGATCGCTCATCAAGCGTTCTCCGGCATTTCCACTCAAGAGGTAATAATCATGGTTTAATACAAATTCTAAACCAATGGATTGAATAATGTCAGTGGTTTGATATCCACGCCCACGGACATAAGCTCGGTAAGGATCACCGGCAAAATGAAGCACGGTATCGTCATCATCCAACGATGCTTGATAATCATGCCAATCGGAAAGGTTACCTAATGAATCATCCAGCTGTTGATATTCTGGTGCGGTATACGAGTAACCACCTTGTTGCCAACCTAAATAATTCAGCATAAGTTGCTTGGTCACGTCGGTCCGTAAATCATCGACAATTTCAATCAAACCGTCAACATCCGTCATCACGACTTTTTCACGATTGAATAATCCTGGTTTGGTTTCCAAGGCAAGAATATCGACATGGAGAGGAACGGAGGTTAAGGTGGTGGCTTGTTCTTCATTGGCGAATCGCCAATCGGCAAATTGATTGGCCAACCCGACATAATCAGCATCTGAACCTGTTAAGAATTGGTAATGTAAACCAAGATCAATCGGGGTTGCATCTTTTTGTAGTAAATTAACACTGCTCGTTTTTGCTTGATTGAGAAACTGACGATACGTCGTTCGATAATTAAACGAGACATATGTGAAATTGAAATCGAGAAAGACTTGGGATCCAAAATGGTTAAGGATCGCGTGGGCTGAACCTTCGTCGATGATTGCAAGCATCGCATGTTGTTGGTGACCATGGACCACGCCATACATATTGGCAAACAACGGTTGATCGGAGGTGTACGCATTGAGGCCTTCATCATGGCCAAAAAACCGTTTGGTATAAACCCCTAAATCAGGATCATCCGTGTAGCGAATCAAGGCCCCGACCCCATCTGGAATCACCACATAACCAGGGGTTCTTAAGCGTTTGGTGGCCCCTAACATCGGGTAGAGACTAATCGTGGATAGTTTGAATTCACCAAGTTCTTCAATCGAAGCAAAAGGTAAATCAATATGTAATCCATCGGCATTGAAAACAACGGAGAATGAAAAATTAATTTTGGATAAAAACAAACTGACCTCGACATGAAAACCAACCCCATCACTGAACGAGGTTCGTGTCATTGTTAATCGGGAACGAACATTTTCAAAAGCATGTTCTTCTCTTAAGTTGAGATTTTGATAATAAGACAAGAAAAAAGGTGAACGTAATTTGTTTTGCCAAAATAAATTCAACCCCAAATCATCAGGGTCAGCCAAAGGAGAATCAGGTTCTAAAAAATAATCATAATCGACCGAAGAAGCCCACAGGTACCCGGTTGCGGCTTCCACAATCCGAAAACTTGCATCACTTTCTTTGTCGTAAAAAGCATATCCTTCATACGTCGCCCGATATTCATACCCTTCTAAAGTTGCAAAGGGATTCTCAGTCACGGGTAAATGTTCTGGTTCAATTTGGGTGTAGCGATTGGATTTTAATGCACTCCGAGATGGGGGTTGAGAAACACTGGTCGTGACGCCATCTTGTAAATGGATGGAGGGTTGAATGGTGGGCATGATGATCAGTGAGGTCGCCACCACTGGGAAGACCCATTTCATGAATTTAACCACGGAGGATGACCTCCTGAATGATGCTTTCCACATAATTCCATAGCTGGGTGGTCAGGACGTACAATAAGAAACCAATTAAGATCAACATCACCATCGTAAACATGGTAAGAAAGATATTTTTCAAGAGGGCTTTGACATCATAGTTATGAATTTCTTTGATCATCAAGACGATCAGAGCCCCACTCCATAGGTAGCGTAACCCATCAAGTAATTGATAAAAAATCCATTCGTTATACGTCAATCCATTGGAGATGATGGCAAGAATTGGAGTCAAGATGATATAGGGGATCAGCGCATGGGCGGTCGCTACATACACATCTTTAAAGAAGCCTTCACCATTGGTGATGGTTGCCACTAAATAGTTGCTAAAGACAAATAAGAATAACCCGCCAAGGACGGTGAAAGAGTGGATCAAAAGATGGAATTGATTGAGATTGACGGTTTGGAAAATAAAACCAGTG
>DBCA01000002.1:0-721 GCA_002292805.1 Caryophanales bacterium UBA970 | reverse complement strand
GGTGTAGATTTCAAGAACACTGACAATCAACACGGTTAAATAAAGCAGAGTGGCGGTTAACCAAGAACTCTTCCTCAAATGCTTAATGTCTTGAAAAGTATCTAATGGATGAGCTAAGACATGACGCGTTAAACGTAGATCTTCCTTGACGTGTTGCATGAAAGGTTGTTGTAAAACATGTTGAACCGAATCTAAGGTTAGCAGTCGGGCTTTACCCCACTGCCAAAGTTTAAGGGCAACAAAGACGAGGATGAGAAGCAACAAGACCGACGCTAAATTTAATTCCATCCATGTGTATCGTAATTGCCAAAAAGCTTCAGAAAAACCTTGGCGATCAAAAGCAATCGCGTAGTAGCGAAGGGCTTCTTCATACGCTTGGAGTCGATAGTGCCCACGGGCCAAGGAGGCATTGGCAAGGGCAAAAAGACTATTCATTCTTAAGACATCTTCCCATTGGTCTAGATCATAAATACCTTCTTTAAAATTAATTAGACCCTGATGAACCAGATTCGCGAATTCTGAACGTTGTATAAGTTGAATTTGACCGGTGCCTTTATCAAGAATCCATAAATTTTGATCATCATCGGTGAGCATATCCATAGGGTTGACATATAACCCAGACACGCGATTGCCATCGTCAAGTCCACCAAACTCAAAAATCATATTCCCGTAACTATCGTATTCGGTAATGATGCCATCTTGAGAGATAGTGAAGATATTG